>ONNS01000011.1:0-1410 GCA_900319275.1 uncultured Eubacteriales bacterium | reverse complement strand
ATCCGCTCGCCTATGCAGCCCTGACCGCAGACCTCTTCCACGACCAGCAGCCGACCGGTCTTGCGCAGGGATTGCAGCGTCATTGCAAAGTCATTGGGCTTTAGCTTTCCGAGCTTAACGATCTCAGCCGAGATACCGTTCTCGCTCAGGCAGCGCACAGCCGGCAGGACCTCGTTGATCAAGGTTCCATAGCAAACAATCGTCAGATCGCTCCCCTCGCGCAGGATACGCTCAGCGCGGCAGTCAGATTCCACATACTCGCCCTCTTCTCCGCGCGGATAGCGCACCGCAACGGGGCCGGCCTCATGAAACAGCGCTTCGCCCAGCATATCATGAAGCTCCAGAAAGCTCGCCGGGCAATAAATAGTCATTCCCGGTACCGAGCCGAGATAATCCACATCGAAAACGCCGTTGTGCGTCTCCCCGTCCGCTCCGACAATGCCGGCGCGGTCGATCGCAAATACCGCATGCAGCTGCATCAGCGAAATATCGTGCAGCAGCCGGAAGCAGACCTTGCGAGGCGAGGCCGGCCGCCATGGCCGTACCTGCTCCTTCGGCGATTCCGACATCAAAGAAGCGCTCCGGGAAGGCGTTTGCAAAGTCTTTCAGGCCGGTTCCGTTAGTCATGGCGGCAGTAATGGCCACGATCTTATCGTTCTCGGCCGCGTATTCGCACAGAGCATTGCCGAAAGCATCGGAAAAACCACGTTCCTGGCTGAGGACCTCGCCGGTGACGGGGTTGAACTGCCCGATGCCATGGAAGATATCCGGGTGCTGCTCCGCATAGGAATAGCCCTTCCCCTTGGTGGTCAGCACATGGAGGAGGACTGTCTCGTTGGTATCGCGCGCCCAGCGCAGGGCCGCCTCGAGCGCATGAATATCGTGGCCATTCACAGGGCCAAGATAACTCAGCCCCATCTCACTGAAAATGTTGTCCGGCAGCAGCAGTGACTTCACGGATTCCTTAACAGTGTGGTTGAACTGATAGAACGACGGCATTTGCCGAAAGAAATCACGATACCAGCGCTTAAAGCGAATATATCCCGGCCGGACCCGAAGGCGCTGCAGCAGACTGTTGATACCGCCTACGTTTTTATTGATGGACATGGCGTTATCGTTGAGGATAATGACCATGGGCTCGGCGCTGTCGGCAGCATTACATAGTCCCTCATAGGCAAGTCCGCCTGTAAGTGCGCCATCTCCAATCACCGCCGCAACCTGATAGTTTTGATGGGATAATGTACGCGCACGCGCCATCCCCAGTGCAACGGCAATCGAGTTGGAAGCATGGCCGGCAATAAACGCATCGTTCTCTGTTTCGCTGGGCTTGGGATATCCGGCCAAACCATGATACTGACGCAGGGAAGACATCTGCTCACGGCGTCCTGTCAGCATTTTATGCACATAGCT
>ONNS01000028.1 GCA_900319275.1 uncultured Eubacteriales bacterium | reverse complement strand
AGACACGGATACCCAGAAACTGAAAGGGCTCGTAAAGGAAGCGGACAGTGAAGCCGGCGAAGCATGGACCAAGAAATACACTGATGTGCCGAATTACACCATCAAGGGTGAGAAAACGACCTGTTCCATCGACTCCGCTGACGATCCGCACCCGAACTATGAGACCGCGGTCGAACGGGAAGATTCAGACGCGGGGGTCCTGTTCCGTATCGTCAATACCATCAAAAAAGGCGAGATTACGATCTCGAAAGCCTGGAAGCTGGACAGCACTTTTGCCTTCATGCACCCTGACAGCGTTACGGTTCAGGTGAAGGACGCCGACGGCACGGCCCTGTCCTTCCCCATCACCACGGTGGACGGCACCGGAAACGAGACGACAACAATTGTTTCCGATCTCGTTCTTAACGAGGCCAACGGCTGGAGGCTCAGAGTTCAGGCAGATGTGGGACGCGCCTATACCGTGGAGGAAGTCAAGATCGGAGACACTGCGGCCTCGGCTTCCGTCTTCCATCCTTCTTATGTCGTCACGACCTTCTCCGATGACGGGAGCGGGAATGTGACGAAAGAAGAAAACACCGGCATTACTGCCGCGGTGGCCATAAGCGATCTCAACCTGTACGGAGCCGTGGTGGACTTTACCAACAGCTTTGACCCCATTGCCCGTGTAAGCACGGACAACGGAACGACCTGGACCTATTTTGAGGCGCTGGCCGATACGACAGAAAACGGTGTGACCTATAAGGGCGCGTTCAATTACGCCAACACCCTCACCGGCGACGTCATCATCGAGACGCTGTATGAAACCCATGCCCGCTATACCCTGACGAGCGGCGTTACCTTCGACGGTGAGAATCTCACCAGCGTCACGCTGCGCACCACGCAGGATGACCGCTGGAATCCTCTGACCGGCGAGCAGGGAAGCCAGACGCGCTTCCGCAGCACGATCAGCCGCGGCACCGGAAACAATGCATCCATGTTCACCGTCCCCAACGGCAAGAGCTTCACCACGAAGAATATCATTCTGGACGGCGGGGCGGAGTTTAATCCTGCAACACATGCTTACAGTTCCGGAGAGGTAAACGTTCATGGCGGTATTGTGAATGTCAGCGGCAGCTTGACCGTTGACGAAGGCACGACCATGCAGAATACCGCGGTCAAGTACTCTAATAATAAAGGCGGCAAAGGCGGCGCGGTTTACGTCTCCAATCAAGGCACGCTGACGATTTCCGGCACAGCTTCCAACGGCGTTGTCTTCAACCATTGCCGGGCACATTCAGAGGGGGCTTATGGCGCAATCTATACGGAGCAAACGGCTACATTGAATGTTTCCTATGCCGATTTCTCCCATTGTTCAGCCGCCAAATATGTTGGAGCTGTGAATGTGGAAAAAGCATCCGCTGTGTTTGACCATGTTTCTTTCACCGGCTGTAAAGACGAGACTGGCAGCGATGGCGACGGTACCGGCGGACTTCGATCTGCGGGGGCAACGCTGACATTGACAAACTGCACCTTTGACAATTGCAGCAGCAGCAGTCAGGGCGGCGCGGTTTTCCACAAGGGCAGCACCAGCTGCACGGTGACGAACTGTACCTTTAGGGACTGCCATGCGGGTGAAGCCAAAGTGAATTCCGGCGGAGCATTGGAGACACAGGCAAAATCTGCTACGATAAACGGATGCACGTTTACCGGCTGTACATCCTCAAGGAGTGCCGGAGCGTTGAACTTCTGGAGAAGTGACAAGGATATTACAGCGACAATCAGCAACTGCACGTTTACCGATTGCGAGGCACAGCTCGATTCTACAGGCGAGGGAGAAAAAAACGGAGGTTTTGGCGGCGCTGTGCGCAGTTATGGCAATAAAACAACCACATTTGAGAACTGCACTTTCAGCGGCTGCGATGGTACATGGGGCGGAGCGATAGCCTGCTTTGGCGACGCTACCATCACGGGTACAACCACCATTTCTGACTGCACTGCGGGCAAGGGCGGCGGTGTGTATCTGTTCAACTCTGCCACACTCACAGTCGAGGTCGGAACGACGATCCAGAACTGTGAGGCAAATGTGTACACCGTCAGTGGCAAAAACTACGGCGGTATTGGCGGCGGCATTTATCAGGGCGGCGGTACGCTGAACATGAACGGCGGCAGCATCATCGGCTGTACCGCATCCTCTAACGGCGGCGGCGTTTACCTGGGCGGCACGAACAGCACGTTTAACTTCACCGGCGGAAAAATCGGCGATGAGGATGGAACGGAGGAAGACGGAAACGGAGGTACCGTAACTGTCGAAAAGGGCAATACCGCTGACAATGGCGGCGGCATCTATCAGACTGGCGGTACGCTGACCATCAATGGCGGCAGCCTGATCGGCAACAAGGCCACAAACGATGGCGGCGGCGTTTTCCAGGGCGGCGGTACGGTGAACCTGCAAAGCGGCAGCATCATAGAGAATGAAGCAGTACGCAAAGGCGGCGGCGTTCACCTGGGCGGCAAGAACAGCAGGTTTAACTTTACCGGCGGAAAAATCGGCGATATTGAGACAAAAAACGACGGCAACGGCAATACCGTCAGCGTCGAAAAGTCCAATACTGCAGCCAATGGCGGCGGTATCTTCCAGGCCGACGGTAAGCTGACCATCGATGGCGGCAGCCTGAAAGCAAATTATGCCAAGGCGAAAGCCAACGACAGTTCTTCCGGTGATGGCGGCGGCATCTATCTTGAAAGCGGCACGATCGAATTCAAAGCCGGTACGCTGTCCGCATGCAACGCCGATAAAAACGGCGGCGGCGCGTGCCTGATGGGCGACAATGCAGTATTCAATCTTTTCGGCGGCACAATTGAAAAATGTGACGCGCTTGCAAACGGCGGCGGCGTCTATCAGGAAAACGGAAGCTTTGCGTTTACCGATGGCCTGGTCGATTCCTGCAATGCAGCATCCGGCGGCGGCGTCTATATCGCGGGCGCAAAAAAGGTGTCGATCACCAAAAACGGCGACGCGATCGTGAACTGCCGGGCGATCAATGCCACCGTAGACAGCAGCGGCACCGTGACCATTGCAGATACGCCTGTTGCCGAAAACAAGGGCGGCGGCCTTTATCAGGGCGGCGGCACGCTGACCATCACAGCTTCGGCCATCAAGGGCTGCAGCGCTTACGACGGCGGCGGTATCTATCTCGACCATAAAGACACTACGCTCAACTTCAGCGGCACCATTGGCGGCGCTGCCAGTGCGGACGGCAACACCGCGGTCAACGGCGGCGGCATCTACCAGCAGAACGGCACTTTGACAATCACAAACGGCATAATCAAGTACAACAAAGCGGAAGCTGACTCCAGCGGCAACGGCGGCAACGGCGGCGGCATCTATCTCGGCGGCGGATCGTTTACGCTCATGAGCGGCGGGGTCGGCGGGCTGAATGATGATGATACGTCGAACGGCGGCAACACCGCCAAGCGCGGCGGCGGCCTGTTTGTGGCGAATGGTGCAAGCTCAGACGATGCCTACCTGACAAAGGCCTACATCAAAGGCGGCGAGCTGGCCGGTAACTCCGTGACAGAGGTCGCGGGCGGCGGCGGCATCGCCATCGGCGGCCCGAATGTCCGGCTGTACTTCGAGGGGGATATCCAGGTTTGGGGCAACACCATGCCAGAGTCCAACAACCAGACGCAGTGCGACGTCTGCCTGAGCGAGGACAGCAACGAGATCATCCGGACCACAGCGGTCGGCCTGAATGATGACTCGCACATCGGCGTGTATGTGCCGGATCAGCAGGCAAAGGATGAAGACGGTTATCCCCTCTATAAGGATGCAAACGGTAATCCCACGACAGTTATTACCGGTACACCCCTCATGCTGCATCAGGATCTACACGGAACCACAAGTCTGCCCTTTGGCACTTTCGACAACAGCAAAAATAGCAATGGTGGCAAGAATCTGAACCGCTTCATCAACAACCGGACGGGCACGGCCTATCACGGCTATGAGTACTATTACGGCGTCAGGAAGCCGATAGAAGAGGACGAGGACCCGAACAACGAATATGGCCCGCATCGCATCTACTGGGCGGACTATGTGTGCGAGATCACGGATCCCGATGGCAACCTGCTCTTCACGAATGCGAAGGCCACAGCGCCCGCGCTGTATCAGTATCTCGACCAGTATGGCGCCTTTGAAGCCCTGCGCGGATACCAGAAGTTCTATACCTATGACGAACAAACCCACAAGTCGGAGGAATACACGGGAACTGAGTACTATGTCCGGATGCTCGTATTCGATTATGCGCTGCACTGGGACAAGAGCGTGGTGGTACCCGCAAACGGCAAGATTACGCTGACCATGGCGCCGGAAGCTGATGATAATCTGCCTGAGGATAAGAAGGGACAGATTTATAAGAATCATAACGGGTGCGCGACCATCAGCCGCGGCGCTTGCACAGACTCCATGTTCACAACCCAAGAGGGCAGCGACTTCACGCTGGTGAACGTGACCATCGACGGCGGTTGGTGCACAGTCGATCCGGATACGCAGGAGGTGACCTGGCGCGAAGCTATAACTCACGACGGAGGTCTGTTTAACGCGCAGGGAACCCTCACGCTGGGAGAAAATGCGGTGCTGCAGAATTCGTATATCGGTGACAACCAAATGGGCGGTGCAATCAACTTTACCGGAGACGGCACGCTCAACATAAACGAAGTGACGACCGCGACCGATGCAACCACTGGCCTGAGGACCACCGGCTCGATCATCCGGTACTGCAAGGCGAAAAACGGCGCGGCAGTGGCTGTGAAGCGGGGGAACGTGACCATCAACTTCAACGGCGGCAAAATCGAAAACTGCGAATCCACCAACGGCGGCGTCCTGTATGTCACAAGCAGCACGAAACCGAAGGAGACTAATGTGATTGCCGGAACGGCAACCGTGAACGGCACGCTCACCACAGTCGACAACGCGGGCGATAACGTCTGCATCGTCTCCAACTGCAAAGCCACCTACGGCGGCGCGGCCTATGTCAACAGCAGTACCGGTACGCTGAACCTGAACGGCAAGATTTACGGGTTCTCTGCCACCAACGGCGGCGCGGTCTACCTGAATGGCAAAGACGCCACATTGAATCTGCTGGGTGTATTGAAATCGGATGGAGCGGTGGCGAGCGCCAGCATTGAGCAGTGTACGGCAACCGCCAACGGCGGCGGCGTGTACGTCAACAGGGGGACGCTGAACATGGTTCCCACTGCGGAATACCCGAATATCACCCCGGGCATCAGGAACTGCACGGCGGAAGCTGGCGGCGCAATCTGTGAAACAGGTTCCAAAGCGAGAGTAAATATCTCTGTTGGCGAGATTTCCGGAAACACAGCTACTGGTTCCGGAGGCGGCGCGCTCCGTATGGAAGGCAGTTCTCAAGCTGTAGCTGTAATTTCGGGAACGGCTGAAATCAAGAACAACAAAGCAGAACGCGCTGGTGACACGTGGGGTGGTGCCGTTAATATGAAGCTTGGAACACTGACGATTTCCGGCGGTACGATCAGCGGCAACACGGTCAGGAGTACGGCAAATAAAAAGTATGCCTATGGCGGCGCAGTCAGCGTGGGTCAGGATTGCACCCTGAATCTTACAGGCGGCACAATCATTGGCAATACGGCAATGAGTAAAAATGACGCTGTATACAGCTGTGGCGCGGGCATCTACCTTGCGTACACCCCCGAGGGAAAAGACAAAGAAGGTAATGTCATACCAGCTAAAAGGGCTACACTGAACATCTCCGGCGCGCCGTACTTTGGCGGCACTGGCACGGATGAGGACGGCAACCTGATCACAACCAGGACTGTCAATGGCGAGTCCGTCCCGGCTGGCAACTTTGTCACGCTGAGCGGGTATAACGCCAAACAGAATGGCCAGAAGAACTATCCTGCCACAAATGCGGTCCGTCAGGATATCTATCTTGCGGAAACCAGTGAAAATCCTGCCTCGATCAAACTGACCGGCGACCTGGCTGACGGAACCGGAAGATATATCGGTGACGGGACGATCTGGGTCTGGGCTGAGCATGAGAACCATCACAAGCAGCTCACGCCGTTTGCAAAGCCTGAGGGTGTAGATTTTGTCAAAGTAGAGAATGGCCAGTCTGTACCGGAGGGCAAGATTGACGCGGCTCATCTGAAGGCCTTCCGTAACGCCCAGGACGATGGAGCGACAGATAATTCGTTCGCTGAGAGCGAGACGCTGTGGCTGTACGGAACGATCGAAGGTGATGATGGATTCATCTACTGGAACGGTGTTGCCGGAAGCCGCAAGGTGGTACTGCGCAAGGTGAACAGCTATTTTGCCCCTGTCAAGGACATGACCTTTGTTGTATACAAGGGCAAGAGCCTGATACCGTATATCAATAAGGACGGAACGACAATAACCCAGCTTGGCGGTGAACAGAGATCGACTGTAGTGCCTGTGGAGCCGATGAAGTCCCTTGACAGCGGTGTATTCTGGGTCGGGAATCTGCCCTATGGCTGGTACATCATCGAGGAAACCAGCGTTGCTCCAATAGCCTACTTCTACCTGGTCGTAACGGCCAACGGAGTCTTCGAAGGCCCAGAAGCGCCAGGTGGAACGAACGACAGATCGCAAACAGAGAAAGCTGCTGCGGATTTGTACACAGAAAACAAGTAAACACAGAAAAACAAAAAGCAAGCGCTACCCTTCAAAACGGGGTAGGGCTTGCTTTTTTCCATTGGTTGACCTATCTCACGCCTCCGCGGCGTCCGGCTGCTGCCCGTCGTGCGCCTTCCACAGGCATGGCCCCAGCTGCATGTCGGTGAATCGCGCGGTAAAGCTGGAATCCTCCGGGCTGCAGGCGTAGACCCCGAAGCGGATCCGGCCGCCGCCCGCCCACATATGGCAGACGCGCATCTGGGAAAACGCCACTCCGTCGTACGAGCACTCGATGCAGTAGTCGTCCTCGCGGCGGCTGAAACGGTACCACATCGTTTTCACGTCCGCGGGGATGGCGGTGGTGGCCCAATCGGAGTACCCGTGATTCGTAACCACCGAACCCAGGTGCTGGAATTGCTCGTTTTCATATTCCACCGAGCCCTTCAGCCAGTTTTCCGCATCGAGATACATCACAATGCCGCACTGGTCGAAGCGGTGGTGACTTTCGGAAAAATCGGTCTTCACGGTAAAGCTGAAAAACCGCTCGTCGGTCTCGGTCTGGAGCACAGGGGCGTTGTCGTTTCGGAAATGATAGTAGGTCCGCTGCCACAGATCCGTGTGGGGGGGCGGTCGTGATCGTGATTTCGCGGTCCGTGATCGTGTAATCCGCCGGGGTTCTTGTCCATTGGAAGTCCATTGTCGTTTCTTCCTCCCTGTCTGTGATTTGCCGCCTCCTGCCGCGGTGACAGAGCGGTCGGCGCGCCGGGGCCGCATTCTTTTTCTCCATGAGTATAGCATATCCCGGGCGGTCGTTCAAGGATTCCGTTGACGGTTGAAGACAAAGGGATTATAATAATGACACCAAATACTATTCAAGGAGAATCACTATGAAAAAGCTGCTTGCACTCTGCCTTGCGCTGATGATGGCGCTCAGCCTCTGCGCCTGCGCCGCGTATGCGGCTGACGCTTCGGATGACGGGGCGTGGACGACAGAGGAGATATTCGCCGACTGGATCGACGGCGCCCCCGCGCTCGGCGCGCTGATCGACTACGTCGAAGCTGTGACGGACGAGTCCTCGCCCGACTATATCCCGCCGGTCGACCGTATCGCGGTCTTTGATATGGACGGCACGCTCTGTGCCGAGCTCTGCCCGACCTATCTCGAGTATTATCTGCTGGCCTGGCGCATTCTGAAGGACCCCAGCTATACGCCGGACGCCGAGATGCTGGAATTCGGCCGTATGCTGCGCGACCACGCGATCGATAAAGCCTTCCCCGATCACATGGATATGCTCCATGCCGAGCACGCGGCCCGCGCTTATGCCGGCATGACGCTGCAGCAGTTCGCCGATTTCGTCAACGGCTGCCTTGTACGCAATGTGGACGGCTTCGAGGGCATGACCTATGCGGCCGCGTTTTATACGCCGATGATCGAGGTCGTGGACTATCTGGAGGACAACGGTTTCAAGGTCTACATCTGCTCGGGCAGCGATCGCTTTATCTGCCGCACCTTTATTGAGGGCATGATCGATATCCCCTACGAACAGATCATCGGCATGGACGTCGCGCTCGAGGCAACGGGACAGAACGGGGAAGACGGGCTCGAGTATGTGTTCAAGGCGGGCGACGACGTGGTCCGCACCGATCGGCTGCTCATCAAGAATCTCAAAATGAACAAAGTCACGCAGATCGTCCAGGAGATCGGCCGCAAGCCCGTGCTTTCCTTTGGCAACAGCAGCGGCGACGTGAGCATGCATATGTACACGATCAGCGACAATCCCTACCGCAGCGCGGCCTTCATGCTGGTGGCGGACGACGATGTGCGCGATTACGGCAATCCCGAGAAGACCGCGAGTCTGAAGGAAAAGTGGAGCGACGCGGGCTTCCATGTGATCTCGATGCGCGATGATTTCCGCACCATCTATGGCGACAATGTCGTCAGGACCGGCAGCTTCCACTGGCTCGACGACCTGGCCGAGGATCGCGCGGCCGCTCCGGCCGAGACCGCGGCCGAGGGCGAAGAAAACGTCCAGTACGTCCTCTATCTCGGCACCAACGACAAGGACACCAACAAGCCCGTCTTCACCCAGGCGGAGGCGAGGGAGAAGGCCAAGGAAATCCTTGTGCGGCACTTCGGCGGCTATACCATGCAGGAGGCGAACGGCGGCTGGATGGACGGCGATACGCTGTATCAGGAGTATACGCTCGTCATCTATCTGAGCGATACCACAAAGGACGCCGTGCACGCGGCGGCGGACGAGCTGATCGAGACCTTCCGCCAGAGCTCGGTGCTGATCCAGGCCAATCCCACAACGACGGAATTCTACGCCGGAGAATAATACTGCCTCAAAATATAATCATTGATATAAACTGAAATTATGGGCGAATACGCGTAAACATCACGCGTATTCGCCCATAATCGTTCTGAATAATAGATTTCTTCACAAGAGTCGTCCGGGGACCGGTTCTGCGGCAGCTCCGGCATCCCGCGCCGGAATGCGCCGCTCAACCGGTTTTGAGACAGCCCTTCCTGTGCGGGGGTTTACGGCTTCTCCTGGACGATGACGATGCGTCCCTGTCCGGTGAGGTCTTCATACTCCGGGCCGATCACACCGCCGAGCGTGCCGGTGATGTAGTCGATCAGCACCTGGTTGTCCAGCTTGACGCTGTCCTGCAGCAGCGGCGCACCGTCGAACATCGTGTAGCCGTCGCCGTGGTCGAGCAGCATGTAGTTGTGGCTCGCCAGCGTATAGGTCGCTTCGGGGTCGATGGGCTCGCCGCCGATCAGGACGTTCTGCACGCGGCGCTCGCCCTCGATGCCGGTGAACAGCGAATTCTCATCGCTCTGGCAGGGGGATTCGATATAGCTGTGGATCTCATAGCTCAGCCCGGCAACCTGCAGGAAGCCGCCGTTCTCGCCCGGGATCGCGTGGGCGCCCCACTCGAGCGCGTCAAGAATCTGCTGGCCCGTGACCTCGATCACGCACATCGCGTTGCCGAAGGGATGGACCTTGAGAATGTCATTGAGCGTGATGTCGCCGGCGTTGATGTTTACGCGGATGCCGCCGCCGTTGACAAAGGCGACGTCGGCACCGGACTGGTCAAGGTAAGCGTCGGCGCAGAGATCGCCGAGGTTGGTCTCGGCCCGGCGTACCATGCGGATCGGCGAGCCGCTGTCGGTAACGGCTACCGGATCATAGATGGTAAGCAGCACCTGAGAAGTGGCGACGACTTCCTTCAGCTTTTCCTGCAGGGCGCCGGTCGCCTCCTCGACATAGGCCGAGGCGTCGTTCTGGATGCCGAGCAGCGCGGGCGCGCTCTCGTCGTTGTTCCAGTTGTAAAGGCCGGTGCTAATCTTGCCGTCGGTGGTGATGCGGACATAGCCGATATGCGCCAGCTTCGTGCCGCAGGCCGAGCGGAGGACGTCTTTCCCGTCCTTGTCCTTCATGACGATCTGATCGGTGTCATGGCTGTGGCCGTCCAGCAGCACGTCGATGCCGGAGACGTGGGAGATCACGTCGGCATAGGTCCAGGGGCGGCACTCCTCTTCATTGCCCAGGTGGGCAAGAACGACGACATATTCCGCACCCTCGGCACGGGCGCTGTCAACAGCGTTCTGCACCGCGTTGTACACGCCCTCGCCCGTCTCGTCCTGGAAGAAGCCGTAGATGTATTCGCCCTCTTCATTCTGGAAATAGCGCGGGGTGGAGGAGATCAGCGTCTGCGGGGTGGTCACGCCGACAAAGGCGACCTTCACACCGTCGAGCTCACGGATCACATAGGGATCGAAGATCAGCTCGCCTTCGCGGTTGAAGTTGCAGCTAATATAGGTGAACGAGGCGTTCTTGGCCAGATCGAGGAACTGATCCATGCCATAGTCGAATTCGTGGTTGCCGGGGATGGCGACGCTGTAGCCGACCTTACCCATCAGGTCGACAAGTGCCTCGCCCTTCGTCATGGTACCGACGGGCTCGCCCTGAATATTGTCGCCGTCGTCCACAAGAATGACTGCGTTGCCCTGTTCCTCGAGGTGTTTGTACACCTCAGCCAGACCGGCGTAGCCAAAGCCCTGGTTGATGCCGCAGTGTACGTCGCTGGTGTACAGGATCACGATGTCTGCGCTGCGCTCCGAGGGAGCAGCGTCGTCAGCAAAGGCCATAACGCCCGTCAGGGAGAAGAGCATGACCAGTGCCAGCAGCAGGGGAAGGAGTTTCTTAGCCATAAGCAGTACCTCTTTTCTATAAGTTTTTTATTTTTATATCATGCCGTAAAGATCGGAATGATATAATTTGCCATGTTTTCAACTGCCGCGCCGGGAGAAAAGAAGGCGTTATTGAAATATAATATCCACTTCTGAGAGTATTATAGCATAGCAACAAAAGGACTGCAAGAAGTGAATGAGGATTTGTGCTGTTCGTAAGAAAAACGGCTTCGCTATTTCTGCCGCAACCGGTTCTGAACATGATGAGTTGACGCAGAAGGAGGGATTTGATCCGCCTTGCGGTGAGACGAAAAACCGTTCGGGCTTACGCTCTTCCTCCGGTTTTTCGACCGCTGCGGATGAGAGGGCCTTGCTTCATCGGCCACCGGCGGCGCAAGGCCGACGATCAAATCAATTTTAGATCAACAGAAGGAGGGATTTGCCAGCATTTCTTTTCGCTCGCGGGGGACGCGAAAAGAAATAGAGGTATTCACCAGTGTGCGCACTGGTTCATGCACATGCCACCGGCATGTGCGGACATGATTCAAATCCCTCCAATCTTTCCAAAAGAATAACCCCCATCCATTTGGATGGGGGTTATTCTTTTGGCGTTCTTTTGGCGCAGAAGGAGGGATTTGAACCCTCGCGCCGGGTCTAAACCGGCCTACTCCCTTAGCAGGGGAGCCCCTTCGGCCTCTTGGGTACTTCTGCAAGGCCGCAATGCACTCGACATTGCTTGGATAGTTTAGCATAGGGAATCGGAAATGTCAAGAAAGATTTTCCGCTTTTCACATTCCTGCGGAAAGCGCGGGAAGCGCAGACCTGCAGCCGCCGAGCGGGAAACTATTTACCGACACAGAAGCGCTCGAAGATGCGATTGGTGATGTCCTCGCGGACAGAACGGCCGGTGAGCTCGCCGAGCGCCTGCATGGCGCGCTCGGTTTCGGTGAGAACGATGTCGGGGGTCTCGCCGATAGCCATGGCCTCACGCGCGGAGGAGAGCGCGTCGAGCGCGCGGCGGATCGCCTCGGCCTGGCGGGCGTTGGTCAGGATCTCGCCGGCGGGCAGCGGCGGCAGGGGGAAGAGCGCGTCGATTGTTTGCTCCAGGGCGTCAAGGCCCTCGCCGGTCCGGGTGCTGACGGTGACGACCGGCAGCGTTGTGTCAAGCGCGGTGGTGACCGGGGCAAGATCGCTCTTTGAGAGGATAACGACGGCCTTGTCGGCCTGCTCGGCACGGCGCAGCAGGGCGCGGTCTTCGTCGGTCAGCGGCTCGCTGCTGTCGATGACCAGCAGCAGCAGACCGGCGGTGTCCATCGCGGCGCGGCTGCGGTCAACGCCGAGTTGTTCGACCTCGTCGGTCGTGTCACGCAGGCCCGCCGTGTCGATCAGCCGGAGCGTCAACTTGCCGAGACGCAGCTTTTCCTCGATCGTGTCCCGCGTTGTACCGGGGACAGCCGTGACGATCGCGCGGTCGTAGCCGAGCAGCGCGTTTAAAAGAGAGCTCTTTCCGGCATTCGGGCGGCCGATGATCGCGCTGGGAAGGCCGGATTGCATCAGCTTGCCGCGCGCGAAACTGCGCAGAAGAGCGTTTAACTGCTCCTCAGCGCTGCTGAACGTGGATACATAGCTGCGCAGCTCGAAATCCTCGATGTCCTCGTCGGGGTAGTCGAGTACGGCGTGATAGTGGCTCGAAACGTCCATGAGCGCGCGGTAGATCGCCTCGATCTTGCCGCCGATCGCACCGGAGAGCTGCCCGGCGGCGTTGCGTGCGGCCTCGGCGCTCTCGGCGTCGATCAGGTCGGCCACGGCCTCGGCCGCGGTGAGTTCGAGACAGCCGTTGAGGAACGCCCGTTTGGTAAATTCTCCGGGGCCGGCCTGCCGGGCACCGAGGGCAAACAATTCCTCAAGCACCAGGCGCAGCAGCACAGGGCTGCCGTGGCACTGCAGCTCGGCCGTGTCCTCGCCGGTGTAGCTGTGCGGCGCACGGCTGACCGTGCATAGGCAGAGATCAAGCAGCTCGCCCTTACGGTCACAGAGACGGCCGTAGACCAACTGGCGGTCCGGCGCTTCACGCATCGGCCGCCCGGAGAGCGGATGGAAAAGCGTGTCGACATATTCGATTGCGTGCTCCCCCGAGAGACGCACGATCCCGATGGCCGAGATCTGCGCGCCCGTGGCGATGGCAGCGATGGTAGATGACATGGGTTCAGCATCCTTTCAATAGGTAGAGCGTGTTATAGCACCGGCACGATGCCCTGTGAATTACCCTCGCGGTAGGTGGCGCGGATAAAATCGAGAAAACAGCGCACCGCGTCGCTGGGCGAGGGGCGGTAGAAGATGCCGTAAGGCTGGGTGACTGCCGGCTCGAAGGGCAGAACCGTGCTGCCAATCAGAATGTCGCTCCAGACCATCGGCACCAGAAAGACCTCGCGGCGAAAGGCCGAGCCCCATATCATATTCGATTCATGCTCCCGCGGCTCGACGACCGGGATGCCGGCCGCGCGCAGGCAATCCATCAGTGCGGCCAGCTCCGGCGAGGTTCCGCTGTTGAGCGTCAGGATGGTCTCGTGCCGCAGATCGTCGATTGTCAGGCAGGTCTTTTCACTCAGCGGGCTGCCTGCGGGTACGGCAAAGCCGAAGGGAACGCGGCAGATCTCGAAAAACGCCCATTCCTGCATCCAGAGAACGCCGGAATTGATGCTCTCGATCAGGTCGGTCTCGGGCGGCGGGATGTGGCGGCTGAGGTCAATATTGACCATCTGGATCTCGCAGTCCTGCTCCTGCTGGGCGTAGAGCACCCAGAGCTCGTACAGCAGCCGCACCTTTTCCATGATCGAGCTGCCGACGACGATACGGTTTTTCGCGCTCGCCAGCGCGGCGATCTCGCGGCGGGTCTCGTCGCTGAGCTGCTGCAGCTGCCAGGCGCGGCTGCGCAGCAGCTCGCCGGCCGGCGTCAGACGGACGCCGCGGCTCGAGCGAATCAACAACGGCGTGCTAAAATCGCTCTCGAGCGCGCGGATCTGCTGCAGCACGGCCGAAGGCGTCACATACAGCGCGGCCGCGGCCTTGGTAAAGCTGCCGGTCTCGCACACGGTGAGAAAGGTGATCAGCTGTGGGCGAAGCATAGATGTTACCTCCGATACCAACAGCATAAACACTGTTGGCATTTAGTTTTTCTTAACGCCATTGTAAAACATCTGAAATTCAAATGCAAGAGAGGATGCGCTATAATTTAACTATCCAATATCATCGGATGTTAACTGTAGCAGCTTTCGATGAATACAAAAGCCAACCGGATATTTTTCGGTCGAACAAAAACAAAGGAGGCAGCAGCATGAGCAAATTAATTTCCCGGCGGGACTTTCTGAAGGGCGCCGCGGCGGCCGCCGTCAGCGCCGGCGTGTTCGGGCTGGCCGGACGTGACCCGGAGGCCTTTGCGGCCGACGCGGTCATAAAAGAGGGCGAGCTGAGCAGCGAACAGATCGTCGCGATCAACGAGGCCATCGGCGATGTGCTGTACACGCCCGGCGAGTACACGGCCAAGGCCGCCGGTATGGGCGGCGACGTGTCGCTGACAGCTACCTTCAGTGAGAAGAGCATCACTAAGATCGTCCTTGATGTCAGCACTGAGACGCCGGAGATCGGCCAGGCGGCGGCCGACACGCTGATCCAGCAGGTGCTCGACGCCCAGAGCGCCGAGATCGACGGCGTTTCCGGCGCGAGTATGACCTCGGGCGCTGTGCGCTCGGCGCTCAACGACGTGATCGCCCAGGCCAAGGGTACGGCCGAGGCGGCTCCCGCCGGGACAGCTGCAGGCGGTCCTGGTGGCCCCGGTGGCCCCGGTGGCCCCGGTGGCCCCGGCGGCCCGTCCGCGCCGGTGGAGCCCTTCGTGTCCTCGGTGACCGAGGACGGCCGTGTTAAGGGCTATGCCGGCCCCGGCGACTGGCTGGGCACCGCGCCCACCATCCTGCCCGATGAGATCGTTGACACCGAGATCGTGGTCGTTGGCGCCGGACACTCCGGCACCCAGGCCGCGCTGTCCGCTTCGCAGGCCGGCGCGAAGGTCGTCGTGTTGGAAAAGCAGAGCGCCGCAATTTTTGACTGGTACGGCGAGGACATCGCCGCCTACAACTGCGATCTCGCCAGGGAGCACGGCATCAAGGAGTATGATCTCGGTGAGATCACGCTTGAGTACATCAACCGCGCGGGCGGCCGCTGCAACCCCGACGTCATCCGCATGTTCGTGCAGAATTCCGGCCCGATGATGAACAACATGCTGGCCGTCGCAAAAGAGGTCTGCGCCGACAAGGAGCGCTACGCCGCTCTCGAGGGCATCAAGGGCACCGTGCTCGAGAACAACATTCTCAAGCTCGATCCGGTCATGCTGACCTATGACAATACCCCTGACGGACAGCTCTTCATTCAGACCAACATCGACGCCGACAAGGCGATGTCCGGCGCGGATGTGTATGAATGCGAGAACCTGACAAACTACCCGCTGATGCCGGGCACCAAGACATGGGCAACCACGGTTACCTTCGCCGGCCCGTATAACTGGGAGCCGATCCAGGGCGTCGCGGCCAACTCCACGATCCGCAATGTGCAGAGCGCCTGCCTCGCCAAGGCGGTCGAGCTGGGAGCCAGCATTGTCTTCGACGCGCCTGCCCAGGTGCTGGTACAGAATGACGCGGGCGACGTGACCGGCGTTATCGCCAAGGTCGGCGGCAAGTATGTGCAGTACAACGCCTCGAAGGGCGTCATTCTGGCGGGCGGTGACTATGCCGGCAACAAGGACATGTGCTGGGCGCTGCTGACCGAGTATATGGAAGAGAACGAGCGTCTCGGCGGCGATAAGGAGAGCTTCTTCTCCTTCATGGGCGGCCGTGACGGCAGCTCGGTCAAGCTTGGCTGCTGGGCCGGAGGCTTCATCGATCCCGCTCCGCGCGGTACGATGATTCTCGGCGGCGGCCCGAGCTCTCCCTGGGGCGCCAACTCCTGCCTGTGGCTGAACGCCAAGGGCAAACGCTTCACCAACGAGGGCCACATCTCCTCCGCTAACCGCGCGACCTATCTGCAGCAGAACGGCACCGCCGTGATGCTGGTCGATGCTAACTGGCTCAGGAGCGTGGCCGGCTCCGGCATGGAGCATGGCGGCCCCGACTTTGGCCGCCCGCAGTTTTTGGCGGACGTGATCAATGGCATGAACAGCGAGCCCGACGAAAACGGCCAGATCTCGATCCTGACCGGCACGATCATGGAGCGCGGCTATGCCACTATGTACAAGGCCGATTCCCTGGAGGAGCTGCTGAAGCTCTGCGGCTATGAGGACGATGTGATTGCCACGGCGCTCAAGAGCATCGAGCGCTATAACGACTTCTGCCACAAGGGCTACGACGGAGATTACGGCAAAGGCGCCTGCGCGCTTCAGCCCATCGAGACCGCGCCTTTCTATGCCTCCGTCACCACGCTGAGCCAGAGGGCGCCCACCCCGATGATGGTTACGATGACCGGCCTGATGACCGACGAAAACCTGAACGTCATGCGCAACGACAACAGCGTGATCAAGGGCCTGTATGCCGTCGGCAACAGCCTCGGCGGCCGCTACGGCCTTGGCTACAGCTGCCCGAGCGCCGGCAACTCCATCGGCATGGCCACGACCCACGGCTGGTGTGCCGGCCAGATCGTCGCCGCGCTGTGAGTCCTGACCTCTGGGAGCTGTCCAAAGCCGGCTCTTAGGGCAAAAATAGTTCAATCCGCGGGGCTTGCCCTGCGGATTGTCTTTACAGCATATAAACGTCTGTGATATAGTAATTTCACAAATCTTTGCATGATTGGAGGCTGCGGCATGGAACTCAACGAGCGGGCGGAGCGCTTGCGCGCGGACAGGCGAAACCTGTATGCGCCGCTGGAGTCCGAGCCCATCGACCTGGACGCTCTGTTTGACATGATGGTGCGGGTACTGGGGACGGACTATGTGATGGCATCCCGGAAGCACCGCGCGTTCATGCCGAACGAGTACCGGACCTATATCCTGTCCCACTACCGCTATAACGACCTGACGCTGCAGATGCTTGCACGCTCGCTGCACCAGTTTACGGCCGATATGCGCGACCGCCACCTGCGCTTTCACTGTGAGAACTGGATCGACTATCAGAATACAGGCCTCGACTACCGCGTGCGCGCCGAGCGGGACCGTCTCTGGGTCACCGAGGCCAGGCCCGGCTGCCCGCTGCGGGTGGGGGACTGCTTGCTGGAGATCCAGCACATGACGCCCGAGCGTATCCGCGACTATCTGCGAGGAACCGGTTTTTACGCCAGTGAGCCCGAGCGCGAGTTGTGGGGCGGCTATCTGCGCATGGCGCGGAACGCCCTGGTGCAACATCGCAATGGCAGCGAGGAGCTGATGCTTCTTCCGCATGTGCCAGAGACGAAAGAGCAATGGCCCATCGGCGCAAAGCTGCTCGGCGATACGGTGTATCTGAAGCTCGAGCACATGGATCGCTCGGCCACCGAGGCGCTGCTGCGGGACTTTACCCCGGCGATCGGAGCCAGCCGAAAGCTGATTCTGGATCTCCGGCGGAATGTCGGCGGGGATGAGGACGCGCTCAACGGCCTGCTGCCCTTCCTGCTGGATCGGGAGACAACGCTTGCGGAGCTGACGGACGAGAAAGAATATTATGTAAACTGCACGGCGACCAACTGTGAGCTGCGTTACCGCCAGCTGTCGGACTTCCTGGATACACTGACCGACACGGACGAGCGCGCCCTTGTCGAGACCGAGCGGGACTTCTACCTGAAAAACTACGGCCGAGGCCCGGTGATCCGCAGGGCCGAACCGACGCCGCCGCTGGTCTTCACCCCGGCAGCGCACGCCCCTGAGCGGGTCGTACTGCTGACCGATACCTTCTGCGAGGACGAGGGAGAGCGTTTTGTCGCCATGGCACAGCGCTGTGGGAGCAAGGTCGTGACACTGGGGCGGCCCACGATGGGGACGCTCGATACCTTTGACAATATCACGGTACAGCTGAACAGCCACATGACGATCTCGTATCCGATCGCTATGACGTCGGACGCCTATGAGGGCCGCGGCGTACTGGGCAAAGGCTTGCCCGTGGACCGCTATGTGCCGTGGACGACAGAGGAGCTATACCGTGACGTCCTGCTGGAGAAGGCGCTGGCGATATAAAGGCGGTGCTTTACCGCGGCAGCAGGGCTTCGAAGGCCGCGCGGCCGCCAAAGGCGTCGATCAGACCGGAAAAGTTGTTGTGCGCCGCCTCGTCCCAGGGGTAGAGACAGTCGTTGATTCGGCCACAGTCGCGCAGCAGGCCTTCGGCATAGCTGGTGCTCTCGGTGAAGGTGCGGCGCGCATTCTCCACGGTGGCAAGCTTGGCGGCAAATGCGGCCTTCTCTTCGGCCGTCAGACCTGCGAGAAAGCTCTCGGCCGCGGTGCGGACCTCGCCGCGGGAGATCGACGTGGACATAAAATAGTCAAGGAAGTCACAGGCGACAGAGGCGGCCTTCAGCGCGGCGCCGGCGGAGCCGGGCTCGGCGCGCTCGTCGGTCTCGCGCAGCAGCGCGAGGATACCGGCCGGGTCGGTCGTCACCGTGACCGGCACCTCGGTCGGCAGCGGTGCGACGGTGGCTTTGCTCGTCGGTTCTGGTGTTGGCTCCGCAGTTGGTTCGACCGTCGGAACACTCGTTGGCTCCGGCGTCGCCGCCGGGGCCGCTGTGCCGCAGGCCGAGAGCAGCAGCGCAAGGGCAAAAAGCAGTAAAATCGTTTTTCTCATCGTATGTACCTACCTAATCAGTTGAAACTCGCATCGCTGCGCGCAAAGAGCAGGTCGATGCGATTTTTTAATGCCCGGTGCTCCGGACGGGAGAGATCGGGATCGGAGGCCAGCAGCGCCTGGGCCTCGCGCTGGGCGTCCTGCAGGACCTTGGCGTCGGCACCGAGATCGGCGACATGCATCTCGGGCAGACCGTGCTGGCGCGAGCCGAAAAAGTCGCCGGGACCGCGCAGCCGCAGGTCCTCCTCGGAGATTTTAAATCCGTCGGAGCTCTTGTGCATGATGTCGAGACGGGCCTTGACCTCGGGGCTGTCGTTATCAGAGACCAGGATGCACCAGCTCTTGTGCCGTCCGCGTCCGACGCGGCCGCGCAGCTGGTGCAGCTGGCTGAGCCCGAAGCGCTCGGCGTTCTCAACCACCATCAGCGCGGCATTCGGCACGTCGACGCCGACCTCGATGACCGTGGTGGCGACGAGAATGTTGGTCTCGCCGGCGACAAAGGCGGCCATGGCTTTGTCTTTCTCTTTGGGCTTCATCTTGCCGTGCACGCAGCCGACCGTCAGCTCGGGGAAGGTCTGGCGCAGCGTCTCCGCGTGCTCCTCGGCAGATTTGAGATGTGTGGGCAGCTCTTCATTCTCCTCGACCATCGGACAGACGACGAAGACCTGGCGGCCCTCGCCGACCAGCTTGCGGATAAAGCCGTTGAGACGATCGCGGTAGCTCTCGTCCACAGCGAAGGTATCGACCCGTTGACGGCCGGGCGGCAGCTCGTCGATGATCGAGACGTCGAGGTCGCCATAGAGGATCAGCGCGAGCGTGCGCGGGATCGGCGTGGCCGACATGACAAGGACATGCGGCCGCTGCCCCTTGCCGATCAGCGCGGCGCGCTGGCCGACGCCGAAGCGGTGCTGCTCGTCGGTGACGACAAGGCCGAGATCGCGGTATTCGACATCCTCACTGAAAAGCGCGTGCGTGCCGATCACGCAGTCGATCTCGCCGTCGCGCAGCTGCTGCTTGACCGTGCGCTTCTCCTTGGCCGTCAGCGAGCCTGTCAGCCGACCGAGCCGCAGCCCGAGCGGCGCTAAAAAGCCGGTCAGTGTTTCAAAGTGCTGCTCGGCCAGCAGCTCGGTCGGAGCCATAAAGGCAGACATATGGCCGCCTTTCCAGCAGCTCCAGATCATGGCTGCGGCGACCAGCGTCTTGCCGGAGCCGACGTCGCCCTGCACGAGACGGCTCATAGCCTTGCCCGAAGCCATGTCGAGCGACGCATCGCCGATCGCACGGCGCTGCGCACCGGTAGGCGGGAAGGGGAGTGCACGGAAGAATTCCTCAAAATCCGGCGCGGGCACAACGATGCCGTCCTCGGCGACACGCTTGCGGCGCATATCGCCGAGCGCACAGGCCAGAATGAACAGCTCTTCAAAAATCAGCCGCCGCCGCGCGAGCTCCAGCGTGCCGAAATCGCTGGGGAAGTGGATCTGCTCATAGGCCCAGCGGGCCTGAACGAGCTGCTCGCGCTCGCGCACCTCGTCCGGCAGCAGATCGGGCAGCTGCTCTCCACAGGCGTCGAGCCCCTGGCGCACAGCCTGCTGGATCGCGCGCTGGCTGAGTCCCGCCGTCAGGCGGTAGACCGGGACGATGCGCCCGACCTGACCGTTTGGCTTTTCTGTCAGCTCAAACACAGGGTTCACCATCGAGCGGTGCGTGCCCTTGACCTCCACACGGCCAAAAAAGCGCACCTCGTCGCCACGGTTGAACTGATTGGCCATATAGCTCTGGTTGAAATAGGTGATATCGACCGAACCGCTCTCGTCCACGGCGCGGAACTTCACGAGCTCCATGCCGCGGCGCACGCGCGTGAGACGCGGCTGATCGGCGATCAGGACGCGCAGCGTCACGCTCTCGCCGTCCATCGTCTCGGCGATCGCGCGCTCGAGCGAGCGGTCTTCATAGCGTCGGGGAAAATACGACACCAGGTCATACAGAGAAAAGACGCCGAGCTTGTTGAGCGCCAGCGCCTTTTTCTCTCCGATCCCCTTGATGTACCTGACGTCTTTTGTCAGCTCCGCCATCACTCGACGTAGCGCAGCGTGTAGTTCTTGTTGGAGACCGTGAAGTTCTCCAGCAGACCCTTGGTGCAGGTGATCTCGTTGTCCTTCGTGATCAGGATCATCTCAAAGCCGCCGTAGGTGCGCCAGTAATTGAGTGCGGCGTTCTTGCCGAGGACAAACATGGCGGTGGACAGGGCGTCGGCCGTGGTGCCGTCCTCGCAGATGATCGTGACGGAATTGAGCGTGTTGTTTGTCGGATATCCGGTCTTGGGACTGAGAATGTGGTGGTAGAATTTGTTGTTCTTGGTGAAGTTCTGCTGATAGGGACCGCTGGTGACAACGGCGACGGTCCCGTCCTCGATCCCGGTCTGGATCGTGCCGACCCAGGAGGTCGGATCGTTCGGGTCGGTGATGGCGACGGTCCAGAGCTTGCCGCCGGGCTTGAGCCCCAGCGTCTGCAGGTTGCCGCCGAGCGAGATGATGCCGCTCTTGACGCCGGCATTGCGCATCGCGTCGATGACATACTGGGCCGCACAGCCCTTGCCGATGGCGCCAAAGGTCATCCGGGCGTAATCCGGCATTGTGACGGTATAGGTGCCCGTGGCCGGGAAGCTTGTCAGCGTCACGTCGTTAAAGCACATCCGGCCTTTGGCCTGGGAGATCTCCTCGTCACTCGGGACATAGTACTTCTGGTCAACAAAGCCCCAGAGCTGCACCAGCGGGTAGATCGTCGGGTCGAGCGCGCCGTCGCTGCGCTTATAGATTTCTTTGGCGACCTCGATCATCCGCGCGACCTGCCCGGGCACGACGGTCGAAGCGCCGTTGGCGCGGTTCATGGCGGCGACAACGCTGGTGTCGATCTGCGGGTCGAGCATCGCATCCATCGAGAAGATGACGCTCTTGGCCGCGTCGAGTCCGGCCTCACGGTTCTTGCCGTAGGCCGTCAGCGTGATGATCGTGTTCATTGCAAAGGTCTGCGTCTGGGAACTCTCGGCCTCCTGGCCGCAGGCGCCGAGCGCGAGTGCCATGATCAGGCACAGCAGCAGCGCCGTCAGGCGCGTAAGTAAAGAGAAGTGCTTCATAACAATCAATCCTTTTGTGCTGTTATCTTTTCAATTCGTGGTGTGGATTTGCATTCCCGAATATGTAATTATATCACAGTTTTTCTTTTTTGAAAACAGGTATATCAACGATATTCCCCTGACGAGCGGAGAAAACAGACACGATTTCGACGGATTATCAACATATGGCATGCTAAACTGTCCCCGTGGGCCCTTTTTCCCGGGCTGATGGAAGGTCACCGGTTTTCGCCGGGAGCTTACCGGATGCCCGGGGTATTTTTGCGCTGTGTTCTTGACGCGGGAAAAAGAATGATTTAAGATAAAGAACATATCAGACAAAGGGAGGGAGCACGGTGGAGAAGCATGCGGTCAGGGCGCGCGGGATCCGGCTGTTAAAACGCGGACGGCTGGGGTTCTTTCGCGTGCTGTTCAGCCGCGTGGGGCTGATCACCCTGATGCTGCTGCTGCAGTTCGCACTGCTGCTGGTGGCCTTTCTGGCGCTCAACCGCTATCTGCCGCAGTTGATTGCCGTGCAGAGTGTGTTTGTCGCGGTGATGGTGCTCTACCTTCTCAACAGCGAACACGACCCCTCGAGCAAGGTCACCTGGCTGGTGTTTATCATGATTACGCCGATTTTCGGCACGATATTCCTCTTCTTCACACAGATGAACTTCGGCCACCGCAGGCTGGGTGAGTTGTTTCGTGCACAGGTGGAAAAGACTCGGTATGTGCTCAGGCAGGATGAGCAGACCGTGGCGGCGCTCGAAGAGGCAGACCCGGCCTCGGCCGGGATCGCGCATTATCTGGCGCGCACAGGCTGCTTTCCGGTTTACCGGGGCTGCAATACACAGTATTTCCGTCTGGGGGAAGACATGTTCGACCGGATCATGGAGGAGATGGCAAAGGCCGAACACTTCATCTTCCTGGAGTTCTTCATCATCCAGGAGGGGCAGATGCTCGGCGAGATGCTCGAGCTCCTCTCGCACAAGGCCGCCGAGGGCGTCGAGGTGCGGCTGATCTACGACGGTATGAACGAATTTTTCTTTGTGCCCCGGGATTATCCGAAAAAGCTCGAGCAGCTCGGCATCCAGTGCAAGGTGTTTGCTCCGCTGCGTCCCTTCCTGTCAACACACTACAATTACCGCGATCACCGCAAGATCCTGGTCATCGACGGACATACCGCTTTTACCGGCGGGGTCAATCTGGCCGACCGCTACATCAACCTGGAGGAGGTCTTCGGACACTGGAAGGACACCGGACTGATGATCCGCGGTGAGGCGGCCCGCAGCTTCACGCTGATGTTCCTGCAAAACTGGAATATGACGGAAAAGGAGCCGACTTACGAGCCCTATCTCCATGCCGAACAGGCAGCCGAACCGTCAGCGGGAGACGGCTTTGTGATTCCCTACGCCAGCAGCCCGCTGGAGCGGAGCCGCGCCGGGGAGATGGTGTATATCGATATCCTCAACCGCGCGCAGCGATACGTCCACATCATGACGCCGTATCTGATCCTGGACGGCGAGCTGGAGACGGCACTGTGCTTCGCGGCGGAGCGCGGCGTCGAGGTGTCGATCATCATGCCGGGGGTCCCGGATAAAAAGATGCCCTATGCTCTCGCCAAGACCTTCTATCCGCAGTTGATGCGCGCCGGCGTGAAAATCTACGAATACACGCCGGGCTTTGTCCACGCCAAATGCTTCGTCAGCGACGACTGCCGGGCTGTCGTCGGCACGATCAATTTGGACTACCGCAGTCTCTACCACCACTTCGAGTGCGCGGCCTACCTGTACGGCACAGAGGCCGTTCGAGACGTGGAGAGCGATTTTCAGGCCACGGCAGCCCTGTGTCATGAGGTCACGCCGAGGGATCTGCGCAATCTCAACGTGCTGACCCGGCTCTCCGGCGTGCTGCTGAAGGCCGCCGAAACGCTGCTGTAAGCAAAAAAAGAACAAGGAGAAACGATATGAAACTGATCATTGCCTCGAACAACGCCCACAAGCTGGTGGAGATCAAAGCCATCCTGGGCGATTACTTTGGAGAGATCCTTTCACTGCGTGAAGCCGGGATCGAGCACGAGACCGTGGAGGACGGCGAGACCTTTCTGGCCAATGCCGAGAAGAAAGCGCGCGAGATCGCAGAACTCTCCGGCTGCTGCGCGCTTGCCGACGACAGCGGACTGTGTGTCGACGCGCTCGGTGGGGCGCCGGGCATCTATTCCGCGCGCTTTGCCGGCGAGCACGGCAACGACGCAGCCAACCGCCGCCTGCTGCTCGAGCGGCTGCAGGGGGTTACGGATCGCGGCGCGCACTTCACCTGCGCGATCGCGCTCGTGCGCCCCGACGGCAGCGAGGTGACGGCCGAAGGAAAGTTTTACGGCGAGATCGGTACCGAGGAGCGCGGCAGCAACGGCTTCGGCTATGATTCGCTGTTCTATGTGCCGGAGCTCGGCATGACGAATGCCGAGATGACGAGCGAGCAGAAAAACGCCGTCAGCCATCGCGCACTGGCGCTCAAAGAACTGGTTGAAAAGCTCGACCGCGGCGAATAAACCTTTTACAAAAATATCCGGTGTCCGTTTTCGGACACCGGATATTTTTTACGGTTTATTTGATGGTTTACTTGTCACTTTTGCGCTTTGCTTGTTTTTTCGGCTGTTTGCTGCGCTTGAGAATCAGGAAGACGACCACAGCGAGCACCAGGGCCACGACCATCAGCACGATCCAGAGAACGATGTTGCTCTCATCGCCGGTGCGCGGCGTGGTGATCTTTCCGTTGGCATCGGTCACGGTCAGCGTGCCGAGCTTGTAGGTGATCTCATAGTTGGCTGTCACGTCCTGCTGGTTGGCCGCGTGGGTGATCTTCAGATCCGAGATCGTATTCAGGGACGAGCCGATGTTGGTCTGCGAGCCCGTGATCTTCAGCGAGATCTGGTCGCCGTCAAGACGGCCCGTGACAGCGGGCGTCGTCATATTGGTCAGCGGACGGCCGTCATACACCTTGTTGTTGCTGAAGGTTTCGATCGTCAGCGGGCGCTTTGTCACAGTCAGCGTGCCGCTCTGGCGGTTGATGGAGAAGCTGTTGGTGATATCGTTGCCAGCGGCATCGCGGATGCTGATCGAGGTGATCGTGACGCTGTCACTGCCGGCAACTGTACGCGAGGCGGTGCTGAACGCGGCGTTGATCGTGCTGCCCGCCGGCAGCGTGCCGCTCAAGACCTGGACGTTGCTGTTCGAGAGCGTCAAAGGCGTACCGTCGTAGACCTTGCTGACATTGCCGACCGAAACGGTGATCGGCGTGACAGGCTGGGCGGTGACCTCAAGCGTACCGGGGTTGAGCGTGAGCTGATAGTTGCTGGTGGTTTCGGTACCGTCGGCCTTCTTGATGACGGTGCTGCCGGTTGTGATCACGCTCTGGGACGAGCCGTACTGCGTCTGCGATCCGGTGACGGAAATCCCGGTGATGCTCTCACCCGCGGCCAGCGAACCGCCGGTCACGGTATAGCCGGGCGCTGGCGGCGTCAGGGCGCTGCCGTCATAGACCTTGTTGGCAGAGCTGGCCGAGAGCGTCAGCGGCCGCTTGGTGATCGAGAGCGACGCGGTGACAGGGCTGACCGTATACCGGTTCGCCGCTACCACATTGCCGCTTGCATCGCGCAGCTCGGTGACGTTGTAGGTGATATCCACACTGCCGTTTGTCACGGTGGTCGGATTGGCATTGGGGCTGTAGCTGACCGTAAACGTGTAGCCGCTGACGGTGTTGCCGTTGGAATCAGAGAGGGTGAACATATCGCCCGTCGGGATCAGCGGCGTGCCATCATAGGGCTTGCTGGCAAAGACCTTGCCGGTCGTGCCGTCGACCGTAACCGAGATGGCGCTGTTGCCGCTCATTTTGAGCGTGTAGTTGGTGACTGTCGGGACTGTGGCGACGGCGAAGGGCGAGGCGCTGTTGACCGTGACGGTCAGACCGCTGCTGCTCTTGGTTGCTGCCAGCTCCTCGATCGCACCGGCGCTCGCGCCCTCGGCGATCATGTGCAGCACCTTGAACTCGGCGCTGGTGTCCACACCCTGCGGATAGGGGAGCGTGATGCTCAGCGGGAAGGCCGTGCCGGCGGGGATCGTCACTTCATAGAGCGTGACGGCGCCGCAGCCGAGTGTCTGCGCCTTCTGGTTCATCAGATCGGTTACCTGCTGGACGGTCGTGATACCGGCCTGGCTGAGCGCGTCGGTGATGACGATCTCGCTGCCGATTGACGGCGCGGGCACCGGCGTCGGTGCGGCAGTAGGTTCAGCGGTGGGCTCCGCGGTGGGCTCGGCAGTCGGTTCCGCTGTAGGCTCGGCAGTCGGCTCGGCAGTCGGTTCCGCTGTCGGTTCGACGGTGGGCGAAGCAGCCGGTTCGACATCCAGGATAGGGATCGCCTCGGTTTTCGTTGTGTTGCAGACGGTGCAGGTGTAAGTTTTCACGCCCTCGGTGCTCTCGGTCGGCTCAAGCGTGACGACGCCTTCATTCCAGCTGTGCTCGGTCATAGCGATCACGGTGCTCTCGGCGCTGATTTCATTGGCAGCCTCGGCGTCGGAGAAGAGCTTGCCGCAGCCAGTGCAGGTCCAGAACTCGATATTGCCCTGCTCGGTGCAGCTGGGATTCTTTGCGTCGGTTTTTTCAAGCGTATGCTGATGCGTAAGTCTCGGCACCACGGTCATCTCGGCTGTGATCTCCTGCGAGGCCTCGCTGTCAGAGAAGAGCTTCTGGCAGATGCTGCACTGCCAGTACTCGATGCTGCCTTCGCTCTGCTCGGTGGCGGCAATCGCATCGTGATGCATGAGATCATGGTCGCCGTAAGCAACGGTGCTCTCCGGCGTGATCTCCTGGGTGCCGGCCTCGTCGGCGAAGAGCTTCTGGCAGCCCTCGCAGCTGTAGTAGGCGCTGCTGCCGGGGGTCGTGCAGTTGCCGGGGACGGCCTCGTGGAAGGTCATGACGTGCTGGTGTGCAAGCCGGGGGATCACCAGAGCGTCGGCGCTGGTCAGATTGACCGCGTCAGCGTCAGAGAAAAGCTGTCCGCAGATGCTGCACTGCCAATACTCGATGCTGCCCTCACTCTGCTCGGTGGCGGCAATCGCATCGTGATGCACGAGATCGTGGCCGCCGTAAGCTACGGTGTCCTCCAGTGTGATCTCCTGGGTGCCGGCCTCGTCGGCGAAGAGCTTCTGGCAGCCCTCGCAGCTGTAATAGGCGCTGCTGCCGGGAGTCGTGCAGTTGCCGGGAACGGCCTCGTGGAAGGTCATGACGTGCTGGTGTGCAAGCCGGGGGATCACGAGGGCGTCGGCGCTGGTCTCATAGAGCGCGTCAGCGTCAGAGAAAAGCTTTCCGCAGATGCTGCACTGCCAGTATTCATAGCTGCCCTCGCTCTGCTCGGTGGCGGGGATCGCATCGTGGTGTTCAAGCGTGTGGGCTGTGACAGGCAGCGTGCCTGTAGTCTGCTCACCGCAGACCGTGCAGGTATAAAGAACGCTGCCCTCGGCGCTGCAGCTGGGCTGTACCGTAACGACGCCGGCGTCCCAGCTGTGCTCGTGGGGAGCGGGCGTCTCCGTGACGTCGGTCGGCGCACCGCTCTCACCGCCGCTGACGGTCTCGCCCCATTGGGCGATCAGCGCGGCGCTGGTGTAGGGGACCAAAGTCGTGCCGGGCGCCACATCATAAGCGGCGCCGTTGGCATAGACAAGCTTCCAGCCGAGGAAGCGCCGCCCGGCGTTTTCAGCCACACCGGGGAGCAGGTCGGAAACCGTCAGCGCCTGGATGCCGCTCTCCGGCGGCACGGACTGGTCGGCGTCGGAGGCATAGCGCAGGATCTTCTCGTTGCCGCCGTCCACCAGATCGCCGCCCAGCGCGACTTCGCCGGACTGATAGCTGACGCGGACCTCGGCGGAGGCGCTCAGCCGGACAAACGTCACAAACAGCGTATAGCTGCCGGCGTCGCCGATGTAGACCTGACCGAAGGATTCTCCGCGGTTGGATTTCGTCTGGCTGCCATCATAAAATGCAGAGGCCGGCACATAGACCGCATGGGTCTGGCTGTCGATCTCGGCCAGCTCGGTCAGGCTTTTGACGGAGCTGTTCGGAACAAAGCCGGGGTCAGCCGCCAGATACAGGCTGTCGACGCCAAAGCCGGCGGGCGGTGTCACACACAGGCCGTTTGCCTGCAGCTCGGCGACGCTGGCTGCGGCCTGATCGGATCCGTTTTTGCCCTGGAAGCTGACAACGGGATAAGAACCGAAGTCCTCCGCCGAAGCCGCATAGCCTGCCGCACCGGCCTGGTCGGCCAGCAGCAGCTGAACGGTCACGGCCGCCTCGCTGCCGACGGCCAGGGAAACCCCGGCAAACGACAAAACGAGGGCCAGGGCCAGCGTGATGCTCAGAAAGCGTTGGATCGTTCTTTTCATTGCTTATCACCTCAAAATACAGAATACAAAAGAAAAAGGCACAGCATTTTCTGCTGTGCCTGTATTGTACACCTTTTTTCCGGCGTTGTCACCTTAATGTTCCTTAAGTAATTACGCGATCGGGACCATCTTCGCAAACAGGACATAGCGTGCGTCGTCATATTCATAGGTGCAGGTCGAGAGGACGGCAATGCGATCCGAAGCGGAGACAGTGACATCGCTGGAAAAATCAGAAAAGCCCTTCATCTTTGCCACATAGTCCATGAATTCGGCATCGCCCGCAAAGTCAAAGGTGTAGACGCTCGAGTCCGCATAGGTCACAAAGCCGCTGAAAACCGCGAGCCGATAGTTCCCCGACGGCGTATTCAGGTAGAGATTCGGGTGCGCCGCATAGTAATCCTGTTTTTTGTAATTGACGATCGAGGCAAACATGCTGCCGTCGTTCATGTGGTGGCCGTACAGGATCGCACTGCGGCCGTCGAAGCAGCGCGTGTCGCGCGCGTCGACGAAGATCGTACCGCTTGGGTTCCAGGTGCCGTCGATAAGGCGGTGCAGATAGTAGTCGTTGTCGCTGCCCTGAACGACCGGATAGTTGATGACGGTATCGGGGCTGTAGATCCAGCCGACCGCATCGCGGTTTTTGGCCAGCAGCGCGGAGAAGTCCACCTCGATGGGGGAGCGCTCCATGGGCTGCGAGGACGCCGACTGCCCGGCACCGGGGCGCTGCGTGCTGACGGCTCCGGCAATTCCGGCTGCTCCGGGAGCACCGGTTGTGTCTGGAGCGGCTTCACCGCTTCGTTCGGATACAAATTCACCGGTCAGACCGTTGTACATGTTGGCAGCCTTCCGATATTCAAGCAGGGTCGAAAGCAGCTTGTAGCCGCTGAATAAAAACACGCCGACCAGCAGGACGGAGAGTGCCGTCAGCAGCAGGGTGGTTTTATCTTTTTTCTGATGTGATTTTTTCAATCAGGATCCCTCCCGTCGGGATAATGAATGATACGTATTATATACTCTTGTTCGCAAATTGGAAAGAGGACTTCTCATCATTTAATAATTCTTTAGATTCTCGCGAATATGGACAATCGCGAATAAAAAGGAAAGATGCGAATCGCATCTTTCCCTGTTTGGAGGCGCCACCCAGACTTGAACTGGGGAATCGAGGATTTGCAGTCCTCTGCCTTACCACTTGGCTATGGCGCCGTGTATGAAAACAGCGGCGGGCCATAAAAGACCCGCACTGTCATTTGTAATGGAGCGGCCAACGAGGCTCGAACTCGCTACCTCCACCTTGGCAAGGTGGCGCTCTACCAGATGAGCTATGGCCGCATACACCCACCGCAAAAGCGGTGGGGTGGTGCCTCCGGTCGGAATTGAACCAACGACACGAGGATTTTCAGTCCTCTGCTCTACCAACTGAGCTACAGAGGCGTAGGCAAACTTTTGGGCGAATGGTGGGAACAACTGGACTCGAACCAGTGACCCCCTGCTTGTAAGGCAGGTGCTCTAACCAGCTGAGCTATGCTCCCGGGCTCGAAAGCTTGCTTATAATACCAGAGAAACGAGGGTTTGTCAATAGGATTTTTTAATTTTTCTTTTCCGAGCTCTTTCGCAGGATCTCCGAGAGCTCCTGTGGGCCGAAGCGGTAGACGGCGTCGCAGAACTGACAGCTGACCTCAAACTCCCGGTTCTCCGCGATCATCTCTTCAAGCTCCTGCGTCTCCACCACGCCGAGCGCGGCCTCCACGCGCTCGCGGCTGCAGCTGCAGCGATAGCCGACAGGGGCCTCCTGCACAAGGTGATAGTCAAAGCCGCGGAGCACCTGCCGGAACACCTCGTCCGTCCCATCCTCAGAGAGGATCGTGGTCAGCTGGTCCATCATGAAAATGTTGTCCTCGAGCTTGCCGATCAGCTCGTCGGGAGCGCCGGGCATCAGCTGAACAAGGAAGCCGCCGGCCGTCTTCACGCTGCCGTCGGTGTCGATCAGCACGCCGAGCGCACAGGCCGAGGGGATCTGGTCGCTCTCAAGCAGATAGGCCGTCAGATCCTCGGCGATCTCGCCGCTGCGCAGCTCCACCGAACCGACGTAGGGCTCCTTGAGACCGATATCGCGGCTGACGGTCAGCATACCGTCGCGGCCGACTGCGCCGCCGACGTCAAGCTTCCCATCGGCGCGCAGCGGCAGATCGACGCTCGGATCGCCCACAGCGCCGCGTACATAGCCCTCGTGGTCGGAGATCGCGATCACACCGCCGAGCGGACCGCCGCCGTTGATGCGGATCGTGAGAGAGGCGTCCTCCTCCTTCATCGCCTCGCCGAGCAGCGAAGCCGCGCATAGGGTCCGTCCCAGCGCCGCCGTGGCGGTGGGGGAGCAGCGGTGGATCTGCTGCGCACGCGCAACCAGTTCCGTGGCGGAAATCACCGCCATTTTAATATAGCCGTCTGCGTCTGTTGCACGAAGTATCTTGTCCATTGTATGATCCTTTCAAAAACGTTCTCACGGCCGCGTCGCGACCACATACAGTCTTCCGTTGTCGCTCTGCGGGCCGTCGAGTTTAAACTGTATATCGGCAAAGCCCGCCGCCTCGAGAAGCTCCCGGAGCAGCTCACAGCTGTGGATGTATTCCACATGCTCCTCCTCACTGCGCTCCCACAGCCTGCCGCGGCGCGTGAATAGATCCATTCCGTAGACGATGGCGTCTTCCTCTTCGTCATAATCTGCCCGCCATAGGCACAGCACATCGTCGTTTTCATCAACAAATACCTGCCCGTCGAGCGCGCGCATCCATTCGCTGGTGTGCACGTCAAAAATCAAAAGCCCGCCCGGCCGCACAAAGAGGTGCAGACGGCGGAAAACCTCGGGCAGCAGCTCACGCGGGAGATAGTTCATGGCGTCAAGCGAGCAGAAGGCGGCGTCTACCGTGCCGTAGAGATCCAGCTCCTCGGCGCTCTGCAGCAGAAAGAGCGGCGGCGTCGGCAGCGAGGCGGCCTTCTCGCGCGCCTCCATCAACATATCCTCCGAGGCGTCCACGGCGATCATCTCATAGCCGCGCGCGGCCATCATGGCGGTCAGCGTGCCGGTGCCGCAGCATAAATCAAGCAGAAGGCGGAATTCGCCACCCTTGCGGGCAAATTCCGCCTCGTAATATGCCGCGAACGCCTGATATGGCACGTCTCCTGTCAGCTGGTCGTACCAGGAGGCGAGAGGGCCATAGCAGCTCATACGGTTTCCGCCTCGGTCTCGGCCTGGCCTTCCTGCTCCTTCAGACGCTCAAACACGATGGCATAGCCGTCGTTGCCGTACTGCAGCGAGCGATTCACGCGGCTGATCGTGGCGCTGGAGGCGCCGGTCACAGCCAGAATGTCGTTATAAATCATACCGTTATCGAGACAGCGGGCAACCTGAAAGCGCTGTTCCAGAGCCATCAGTTCTGTCACGGTGCACAGATCGTCAAAGAAACGCATGCACTCGTCCAAATTCTTCAGGGTCAGGATGGCTTTGTACATTTCCTCGTTGCGAGGCTTCTTGGGAAGTTTGTTCATTTCACCCTCCAAGGCTATTTCAATATCTGGTAAATATATCATACAATATAAATTTCAAAATGTAAAGCACTAAAGTTTGAACGGTTTGAAAAATCGACGGTTATTTCACAATGTAATAAATGGAAGTGTTGATTTCGCTTGCATAGGCGATGCGCTTGTGATAGTATTATGTTGAAATATAACAACCGCGTTTGCGGAAAAAAGGAGGCGGAAGCATGAGTATGGCTGCCATTTGGCTGGGGGCGTTCGTTCTGTTCCTGGTGGTGGAAGCGCTTGTTCCGGGGCTTGTGTCCATCTGGTTTGCCTTTGGCGCAGTGGCTGCGCTGATCTCCGCGCTGCTGCGCGCACCGTTCTGGCTGCAGTTTGTCTGGTTTATCGCCGTTTCGGTTGCAGCCCTGGCACTGACGCGCCCGCTGGCGCGCAAATACGTCAACGGCAAGGTCCAGCCGACCAACGCCGATATGCTGATCGGCCGTGAGTGCCTGGTGACCGAGACTATCGACAATCTGCGCGGGACCGGTGCGGTGAATGTCGGCGGCAAGGTTTGGACAGCCCGCAGCGACAATGAGTCGCAGACGATCCCGGCAGGCGCCATGGCCCGTGTCCTGCGCATCGAGGGCGTCAAGCTGATTGTTGAGACCGTATAAAACATGCGTCAGTAAACACACTAAATATCAAGAGGAGGATTCACCATGCAGTATGTCATTTATGCCCTGATTTTGCTGATCGTCATTATTCTGATCCGCAATATCCGTGTTGTTCAGCAGGCCAAGGCCTTCGTCATCGAGCGGCTCGGCGCCTATAAGACCACCTGGAATACCGGTATTCACCTGAAGATCCCGTTTATCGAGCGCGTCGCGAAGATCGTCACGCTCAAGGAGCAGGTGGCCGACTTCCCGCCCCAGCCCGTGATCACGAAGGATAACGTCACCATGCAGATTGACACGGTCGTCTATTTCCAGATCACCGATCCCAAGCTCTACACCTACGGCATTGAGCAGCCCATGGTCGCCATTGAAAACCTGGCTGCCACGACGCTGAGAAACATCATCGGCGATCTCGAGCTTGACCAGTGCCTGACGAGCCGTGATATCATTAACACCAAGATGCGTGCGATCCTCGACGAGGCGACCGACCCCTGGGGCATCAAGGTCAACCGTGTCGAGCTTAAGAACATCCTGCCGCCCAAGGAAATTCAGAACGCCATGGAAAAGCAGATGAAGGCCGAGCGTGAACGCCGCGAGGCGATTTTGAAGGCCGAAGGCGAGAAGCGCGCCGCCATTCTCGAGGCCGAGGGCGAGAAGGAATCCGCGATCCTGCGCGCGGACGCGAAAAAGCAGCAGCAGATCCTGGAAGCCGAAGGCGAGGCCGAGGCTATCCTGAAGGTGCAGACCGCCACGGCCGAAGGTATCCGCCGCATCAACGAGGCCTGCCCGAGCGAAGCCGTAATCAAGCTCAAGGCGCTCGAGGCCTTCGCCGCGGCTGCCAACGGCCCTGCGAACAAGATCATCATTCCCAGCGAGATCCAGGGCATTGCCGGTCTGGCCGAGGGTGTGCTGGAGACCGTGAAGGAAAAGAAATAAAGCTTTCGTAAAAAATATATAAAAAATTTGAGGGCGCAGTACTGCGCCCTCTTTCTTTTGCTGAAAAAGTGTGCTAAGATAGATGGCAGATTTTCGGTACACGGAAATGATATATATAATGATTTGAGGAGATACTGCAATGAGTAAAGAATCTGCACTGTCTTTTCTGAAAGCCCATGGCATGGCCCCCGAGTGCATCGATATTCAGACGCTGGCCTATCAGATGGCAGCCGCTATGGCCAAGGGCATCAGCGAGGATGGGACTACCATGCCGATGATCCCCACCTATCTGCGCAACGACGGACAGGTTCCGGTGGGGAAGTCCGCCATCGTTATCGACGCAGGCGGCACCAACTTCCGCTGCGGACTGATGACCTATACCGAGCGTGGCTTCCGTATGGATACCGTTGAGAAAAAGAAGATGCCCGGCATTGACCGGCCGGTGACCTGGGAGGAGTTTATCTCCTTCGTAGCCGACGCGGTCGAGCCGCTGTGCGACAGGGCGGACGCCATTGGTTTTTGCTTCTCGTTTGCGGCCAACGTCACCCCGAAGATCGATGCCCGTGTGATCGGCATCGACAAGGAGGTCGTTGTTACCGGAGCTGAAAATCAGCTCGTCGGCGAATCGCTGCTCAAGGAGCTGGCGCGCCGCGGGATCTACGGCAAGCATATTGTGATCCTCAACGACACCGCCGCCGTCCTGCTGGGGCAGTCCGCCCTGCTGGACAAGAGCCGCTATGACGGCTTTATCGGTCAGGTCAGCGGAACCGGCACAAACACCTGCTGCATTCTGCCGCTCAGCCGGATCTCCAAGATCCACCGCACGGAAAATACCGGGATCCTTGTCAATATGGAGAGCGGCGCATACGACGGCCTGCCGCGCGGCGACTTTGATATCGCGCTCGACGAGGAGAGCCACAATCCCGGCGCCAAGCATTTTGAAAAGCTGACGGCCGGCGTCTATCTCGGCGAGCTTGCCCGCCTGATGCTCGAGAGTGCGGCC
>ONNS01000032.1 GCA_900319275.1 uncultured Eubacteriales bacterium | reverse complement strand
TTTTGCAAATTTTTAGATTTGCGTGCGCGGGAGGGGCAAGCCCCTCCCCTACGTGAGTGACCGGTTTTTACGCGGGTTCTCGCATTTTGCAACACGCCCATTTTATCGCTTTACACGCGCTCGTAGGTACAGAAGCAGTAGCGGATGCCGTCCTCCTCCTGCCAGGGGGAGGCTTCGGTACAGCGGAAATCCTCCGCCGCGTCGAGATCGGGGAAAAAGCTGTCGGACGTCGGCGTGAGGTCGATCTTTGTCAGATAGATTTTGTCGAGCCAGGGAAAGAACTGCCGGTAGACGCTCGCCCCGCCGATGACCAGACAGCGCGGCTGCCGCGCCGCGGCGGCCAGGGCCTCTTCGGTGCTGTGGACGACCTCGGCCCCCTCAATTTCGATATTCTGCCGGCTCACAACGATGTTGTGCCGGTCTTTAAGCGGCTTCCCGCCGGGAAAATCGGCGAGCGTGCGGCGGCCCACCAGCACGGCGGCGTCGGCCGTGACCGCGCGAAAATGCGCCCGGTCGGCCTTCAGTACGACGGGCTGGGTACCCTTTGCGCCGATGCCCCAGTCGGCATAGACGGCGACGATCGCTTCCATGGCGCGCCCCTCAGACCGCCACCGGGATCTTCCCGGTGAAGTCGGAGTATTCATAGTTCTCCATCGTGAAGCTGTCGCGCGTGAAGGCATAGAAATCGTGCACGCTGGGGTCGATGTGGAAGGTCGGGGCGGGCTTTGGCTCGTGCGCGATAATCTCCTTGATCGCCGGGACATGGCGGTCGTAGATATGCGCGTCGGCGATCACATGGATGAACTCGCCCGGCTCGAGATCCGAAACCTGGGCCATCATCATCGTCAGCACGGCGTACTGCACGACGTTCCAGTTGTTGGCCGTCAGCATGTCCTGGCTGCGCTGATTCAGAATCGCGTTGAGCTTGTTGCCGCTGACGTTGAAGGTCATCGAATACGCGCAGGGGTAGAGCGCCATCTCGCTGAGATCGGCGTGGTTGTAGATGTTCGTCAGAATGCGGCGGGAGGCGGGGTTGTGCTTGAGATCCCACAGCACGCGGTCGACCTGGTCCATATCGCCCTCGGGATAATGGTGCTTCACGCCGAGCTGATAGCCGTAGGCCTTGCCGATCGAGCCATTTTCGTCGGCCCAGGCGTCCCAGACATGGCCGCGCAGCTCGTGGACGTTGTTGCTCTTCTTCTGCCAGATCCAAAGCAGCTCGTCGATGGCCGATTTCCAGTAGATGCGCCGCAGCGTCATAATCGGGAATTCCTCGGAGAGATCATAACGGTTGACGATGCCGAACTTCTTGACCGTGTGGGCCGGCGTGCCGTCGTCCCAGCGCGGGCGAACCTCCCGGTCGGTGTCCCAGACGCCGTTATCCAGTATGTCGCGGCAGTTTTGAATGAAAAGTTCGTCGGCTCTGCTCATGGCCGTATTCCTCCCGGAAGTGTCTTGATGGATTGTTTTTCAATTATACCCGTGGAAACGGCGGCTGTCAATTGATTTGTCATCGCACGATGGGGTGTCCGTCTCTCACGAAAGGGGAGTTCAGAGGGAGCTCCCTCTGATTTTTCGCCTCGGAAGGCGAAAAACAAATTGAAATCTGTTTTTGGCGGGGCTTTGCCTCGACAAAAACACACCAAGCCGAGCCAAGCGAGGCCTCGCGCCGTCGTCAAACGAAACTCACTCCATTCCGCTTCCGCCTTTAGGGCGAAAGCTCCATATTCGTTCCTTCCGTTTTCCTCTCAATTTGATTTTGTAAAGGAAGAAGGAGCGAGCAGAGCGTAGTTTTCGTCATGCCTGACGGAAACGGAGTGCCGCGAGCTTCTTCTGACGCAACGGCGCGTCTCCCGTGCGCCGTGTGCGATATGCGCGAGTATCCCGCTAACTGTTCAGGCCCCCACAAGGGGCCTGAACAGTTAAGTCACCGCTGGAGGGGTCCGCGCATAGCGTGAAATGGGAGGTGGTGTTTGTGTGAAATTTGCTGTGATCGGGGGAGACCGGCGCGCGCTCTGGCTCTGCCGTCTGCTCAGTCAGGACGGGCACCGGGTGTACAGCTATGCGCTCGAGCGCCTGGAGCTGCCCGAGACGGTGCCGAAGGCCGGCTGTCTCGAGGTCTGCGTCTACGGGGCCGACGCGGTGCTGCTGCCCGTACCGGCCGAACGGGGCGGCCTGCTCAACGCGCCATACGCTGTGCTGCCCTGCTCGATGGAGGAGCTGATCGGCACGCTCTGGCCGGGACAGACGGTCTTTGGCGGCGCGTTTTCCGAGCCGAGCCGTCAGGCCATGGTACATGCGGGGCTTTCGCCGGTGGATTTATTGAAGCGCGAGAGCTTTCAGATGCAAAACGCGGCCATCACGGCCGAGGGCGCGCTTGCCCTTTTGCTGCAGGAGCGCGAGCGTACGCTGCTGCACAGCCGCGCGGTGGTCTGCGGCTGGGGACGGATCGGAAAGCTGCTGGCACTGCGGCTGCGCTCGCTCGGCGCAGCCGTGACCGTTGCGGCGCGGCAGGGGGTACACCGCGCCGAGGCCGAGGCGCTGGGACTTGCGGCGCTGCCGTACAGTGAGCTGGCCGCGGTGCTTGCAGACTGCGATGTGCTCGTCAATACCGTGCCCGCGCGCGTACTGGACGCGCCGCTGCTGTGCTGCCTGCGGGAGGGGACGCTGCTGCTGGAGCTCGCGTCCGCGCCGGGCGGCTTTGACCGTCTCGCGGCCGAACAGCAGGGGCTGCGCGTGCTGGCTGCGCCGGGGTTGCCGGGGCGCAGCGCCCCTGAAGAGGCCGCGCTCGCGATCCGCGGCGCGGTCTATCAGGTGATGGAGGAGAGGGAGGATGGCTGATATGGACAAAAAACGGCTGGGGCTCGCGCTCTGCGGCTCCTACTGCAGTTATGAAAAGCTGTTTGCGGCGCTGCCACCGCTTCTGGAGCACTACGAACTGGTGCCGATCATGAGCGACACGGCGGCCGAGACCGACACGCGCTTTGGCACGGCGGCCGAGCACCTCCACCGCCTGACGGAGCTGACGGGCCGCCGCGTCGTCACGACGATCGCCGAGGCCGAGCCGCTTGGGCCGAAGGAGCCGCTGGACGCGCTGCTGATCGCGCCCTGCACCGGCAATACGCTCTCAAAGCTCGCCCATGGCATTACCGACAGTGCCGTGACCATGGCGGCCAAGGCCCATCTGCGAAACGGCCGCCCGGTCGTGCTCGCGCTCTCGACCAACGACGGGCTCTCGGGTTCGGCCGAGAACATCGCAAGGCTGCTCAACCGCAAACACATTTTCTTTGTCCCCTTCGGCCAGGACGCGCCGGAGAGCAAGCCGTACTCCCTGCAGGCCGATTTCACGAAGCTCGATGCGGCGGTCGACGCCGCGCTGCGCGGCGAGCAGCTGCAGCCGATCCTGCGATAAATTCCCATAGAAATGAAAACAAGGGGCTGCAGCATCATTTTGCTGCAGCCCCTTGCGGCACAATGCGGGATCTCACTGCCGGCCGGATGCGCGGCGCTTTCTGTTCGGGATCGTCAGCGCGCCGAGGCCGAGAGCGGACAGCGCCGCGGCGGCGAGCCACAGACCGGCACTGCTTTCGTCCCCGGTTCTGGGCGTTTTGCTGGCGGCCCTGACGGTCAGCCTTGTCTGCACGTTCCCGTTGTCAAAGTGGATCGTCACGGTGTGCGCGCCGAGCGAGCGGCTTTGCAGCATCGCGGCCTTGAGCGTCACGACGGTGCTGCCCTCGCGGGCGGTGTAGTCCGTGCCGCCGGTCAGCGTTTTGCCGTCGAGCTGAACGCCGGTGAAATGGGCAAAGGAGTGGTCCACGCCGTCGTTGAGCTTCACGGTGAGGACGACGTCGCGGCCGCTGCCCTGCGTCCAGGTGTGGGAGGCGTCTGTCGTTGCCCCGCTTACCGCGGTCAGGACATAGCTCGCCGCTGACCACTTGGCATAGAGGGCGGTGTCCGCGGTGATCGCGGTATTGAAGTCAAAGGCCGTCGTCAGGCCGGCGTCCCGGTACCAGCCGTCGAAAACGTAGTTTTCGCGGATCAGCGCGTCGGGCGCGGCGGCCTTGCCGCCCTCGAGGACCGTCTGATCGGGCACGGTGTCGGCGCCGTTCGTGTTGAAGGTCACGGTGTACGTGGGAATAAGCTCAAACACGGCCTTAATTTCGACATTCTCGCTGCCCAGCGTGAATTTGCCGGCCGCAACCGTGACGCCGCCGCTGACGACCTGCCACTCCTTGAAGCGGAAGCCCTCGTTCGGCGCGGCGGAAAGGGTGATCTCGGTTCCCTCCGGGCCGGAGGCGGGGCTGGCCGAGCCGGTGCCGCTGCCGTCGTCGGAGACGGTCACAGTGTAGGTCGGGATCGCTTCAAACACGGCCTGCAGCCCGGCGCCGCTGTTGAACGAACCGGCTGTGAACGAGTACGTCGTATCGCCGGACACGAGCGTCCCGTTGTTTCCGGTGACAAAGCCATAGCCCTCGGTGCCGGAGGTTGTATTCCATGTCCCCTCGTACCAGCCCTTGAAGCGGTAGCCCTCACCGGGCGCCGCTGTCAGCGTCACGGTATCGCCCTCGCTGACGCTGTAGTTCATGGTTGTGACGACGTCCTGCGGCTCACCGCTGCCCCACTGCACCGAAGCCGTACCCCCGGCGGTCACGCTCAGACCGTACGTGCAGGTGGGAACCGCCTCAAAGAGCGCATAGAGCGTTGTATTCCCCTGGAAGGTGTAGGTATAGGCCGCATCGGTGCTCACAATGTCGGCTTTCGTTTTGCCGGTCGACCAGCCGGCAAAGGTGTAGCCGCCGGCGGGCCTGGCGGTCAGAAATTCCGGCAGGCCGTAGAAGGCCGTGGTCTGTACGCCGGCGTAGTTGCTGGTTGACGCGCTGTTGTAGCTGCCCAGATCAAAGCTGCCGCCCGCCTGCTCCCGCGCGTTTGTCAGGTCGTACGCCGTCACCGTGAGGACGCCCCAATAGGCGGCGTAGACGCTGGTGTCCTGCGTGATGGGTGTGTTGAAATCAAAGATGCAGCCGCCGTTGCCCGGGGTATAGCAGAACTCGGTGTAGCTCGTAATCTGGCTGATCGGCTTGTTATACCAGCCGTGGAAGTGAAGGCCGGTCGAAGCATAGTCGGAAGCGTTGGCATCCCTGGCGGGATCGGCCGGACGGGCCGCCTTGGCCCCGTCCTCGACGGTCTGCGAAGCGACGGCGCCGTAGTGGCCGCCCATGTCAAAGCTGACGGTGTGCGTGACCGCCGGGATCGTGAAGAAGACGACTAGATTTCCCCAACTGGAAGCGCCTGTCGATTCATCCCAGAAGTTCGTGACCTCCAGATAGCCTCCGCCGATCAGTGTAGCGCCGTTGACAGTCACTGCCGTGTAAGGCGAAGCCTGGTTGAACATATAGCCGGCGCCGGCCTGCAGGGTGATCGCGATATAAACGGTGGCGCCGGACGGGAAGGTTGCCGGATTCGGAAGAGGCGGGGCGGAAGGATTGACAGTCGGGTCTTCTGTAAAGTAGCCAAGACCTAAAACGGAATAGTTGGCGCCGGCGGGGACGGACACCGCGCTTTGGGCATTGCCGACCGTGGTTCCTGCCGCAGGGGGCGTCACGTTGACCGTGACGGACGAGATCGGCGTCAGCGTTGCGGCGCTAGACTCAAATACAGCATGAAGCGCCGAGGAGCTCCCTGCAGCGGCGGAAAAAGTGTAAGTATTTTCGGAGGACAGCAGGGTGCCGTCGTTGCTTTCAACAAAGCCCGAGCTGCCATATACGCCGTGATACCAGCCCTTGAACGTGTAGCCGGTATCTGCTGTGGCGGTGAGGCTGATCGTCCCGGCGTTCTGGAAACTGTAATTCCCTGTGCCGCCTATGGTGGCGACTTCGCCGGAAGAAGACCAGCTTCCTGTTACGCGCCCTCCAGTCGTGACGCCAAGGCCCATGTGCACCGTCGGATCTGCCGGCGTGGCCTCGAAGGCCGCGGTCAGCGTCGTGCCGGCATCGGTCGGCAACGTCCAGGTGTAGGAGCTGCTGGAGGAGATGAGGTTCGGGGACGTGCTGTTCCAGTTTGTATACCAGCCTTTGAAGCTGTAACCGTTTGCCGGGACAGCCGTAAGGTCAACGGCGGAGGTGCTGATGACATAATAGCTCGTGCCAAACTCGATGGTACTGCCCGCACTGACGGTGCCGATCTTCGCATCACCCGAGGTGCTCTCCGCCCAGTTGACACTGCCGCCCGCTGTGGCTGAAAGGTAATTGCGGGCGCTGGACGACGTGGCAGGAGGCGGCGCGGTCAGCGTCTTCAGACTCTTTGCAGGGGCGTTTTCCTCGTGCTTCCCGTCCGTGCCCTCTCCGGCTTCTTTCTCAAGAGGTGCGGCGGTGTTAGCCGGCACAGTCGTGGGCTCGGGCACAGTCGTGGGCTCGGGCACAGTCGTGGGCTCGGGCACAGTCGTGGATTCGGGCACAGTCGTAGGCTCGGGCACAGTCGTAGCCTCGGGCACAGTCGTGGGCTCGGGCACAGTCGTGGGCTCCGGGGCAGTCGTGGGCTCCGGGGCAGTCGTGGGCTCCGGGGCCCACGGCTGTCCCTCCGTGGCCAGAGCCGAGACCGGCAGCAGCATCCCCAGCGTGAGAATAAGCATCAGGATTACGGACAGAGCTTTCTTCATACCAATAACCGTCCTTAAAAAATAAGGTGTGTATCCAGACAGAAGGATACACACCTACAGTATAGGAAAAGCGTTCGGTATTCAAGATAGTCTTCGGATAGGGGCGGGCAAAACCGGGGGTAGTTTTGGGGTAGGCCATGTTTTATCCCCCGATGTACCGGGCGAGCAGGTCGTTGCGGTTCTTGCAGCCGGTCTTTTGCAGCAGGTTCCGGACGTGGAACTTGACGGTGTTCTCCGAGATGGACAGCGCCTCCGCGATTTCGGCATTGGATTTTTCCTCCAGCAGCAGGCGCAGGATATCCCGCTCTCTGGCCGAGAGATCATGCTGCACGGCGAAGGCGTAAAAGCGCTCCTTCTCGCTCTGCTCCTGCCTGGTTTCGGCGAGGTACAGCGGCCGGTAGATCCGGAAGAACAGAAACACACCCGCAAGAAACAGCAGCGCGGACAGGAACACCAGCGCGGTCTGGTTGGCCATCAGCGCCAGACAAAGACTTTCACCCGCGGCATCGCCGATCCGACCGATCAGCAGGCCGAAGCCGGAGAGAAACAACGCGCCGCAGCGCTCGGCCAGATCCGAGAAGACGATCATCCGGAAGATGGACAGGAAGCCGTAGCAAAAATAGCTCAGCGCCCAGAAAACAGTCAGCGAGAGGGGTTCGTGCCGAAGCGAGAGCATGATAAACGGGATCACAAGCGAGGCCAGGGCCGCCGCCGCGCCGTACTTCCGCGCTCTGTCCGAGAAGACGCCGGCCAGGATCAGCCCCAGGGCGTAGAACAGCCGGGACAGCTCCGGTCTGACGCCCGCAGCGAGGTCTGCCGAGGAAAACGCAAAGCCGAGGTTGTTGACGACGCTGAAGAGCAGTACCGCCGCTCCGACGCTCACAACGAGCGCGCGCCATTTCTCCGGCTCTTCCTTTGGCGCCGGTTTCTCTGGCGGCTGCGGCGGGAGACTCTCGGCAAAATGGTACAGCAGCAGGGCGACCGCCGTCAATACAAGACAGATGATCCAGATTTTATTGGAATAATAGATGCCGTCGAAGGCGGATAACAGCCAGGAGCCCAGAATGGACAGGCCGTATCCGGCGCCGAGCGTGGCAGCCCGCATCGCGGCGGCGACCCGGCGCGTCAGGACAAAGAGATAATAGCCCGCGATGTAGCCGCAGCAGAGATTGACCAGAAAACCGGAGACCAGCGTGCCGGCAAGGCTGCGGCTCAGCACGGCGGGGATCAGACACAGCGTGTGCAGAAGCATCGCCGCCGGGACCGCCTTGACCGCGAGCGCTTCGCGTCGGCGGAGCAGGGCGGCGAAGACGCCGATCCCGGCAGCCTGCAGCAGATAACCGACCACCATCGTCATCACATCGGACACGCGGGGCGGCGCGAGCTCCAGCAGGTGGTATTCCCAGGCCAGCCAGCCGGTAGAGGTCAGCAAAAAGCAAAAGCAGATCACGGCGCCTGCCGTGAGGATCGGTGTTTGCAGTTTTTCTTTCATGAGACCACCCCGTGACGCAAAGCTGAATGGATCAACGGCGTGAGTATAACACATATTTCAAAAATAAGAAAGACCTTCCCGCAGCGAAAAGGTCTTCCCGTTTAGTTTTTGAAGAATTTTTCGTACAGCCGTACAAGACCGGCGCGCCACAGGAGCAGCAGAGCGAGCCCTTCCCCGACAAAGGTCTGCAGGATCTGGAAGGGGAGCTTCAGCACGGCGTATTCGGGCGTGCCGTAGATAAACGCGCGGCCGAAGCTGTAGCCGACGACCGTGATCATCCAGCCCAGCACAGCCCCGACGATGGAGGCGCGCACCGGATGCGCTTTCATCCAGCGGTGCACGCACAGCGAAATGACGACGGCCTGCAGCCCGTGGGCCACGAGCGAGACGAACATCGGCGTCGGATAAAACAGCAGATCGCCGAGAAAGGCGCCGAGGCCGCCCACAACAAAGGCACAGAAGGGGTTTAAGAGCACGGCGGCGGTGCAGATGATCAGATCATTCAAATACATGTGTCCGCCCGGGACCGGGAGGCTGAGCACGCTCGAGCTCATGATAACATTCATCGCCAGCAGCACAGCTGTCAGCGTCAGTGTACGGGTATTCAGTTTTTCTGATTGATCGTTCACGCGTTTCAACTCCTTGACAAGGGGATGCCCGTATTATAAAATGCTTCTGGTTATATGTATATACTCAGTTCGCGATAAAAATATAAGACCAGTTTGGAGCCTTGCCATGAACTATCACATCGAGCGCGGCGGCAGCGAGGCCGCCTACTGGCAGCTGTACCGCCAGCTGCGGCAGGACATTTTAGAGGGCGTCTATCCTGTGGGCGGCAAGCTGCCCTCGAAACGGCAGCTTGCCGCGGAGCTCGGTCTGAGCGTCATTACGGTCGAGCACGCGCTCGCGCTGCTGGTGGACGAGGGCTGCGCGCAGCCGCGCGAGCGCAGCGGATTGTATGTGTCCTTCGGCGGCGCTGCGCCGCGGCCAAAGGCCGGGCTCGAGGAGATGCGCCTGAGCGCCGACGTGCCGGAGGATTTCCCGTTCTCGATGCTCAGCCGCATTATGCGCCGCGTGCTGACAGACTACGGCGAGCGCATCCTGCTGCGCTCGCCGAACGCCGGCTGCGCCGAGCTGCGCACGGCCCTGGCCGACTATCTGCTGCGCTCGCGCGGACTGTGCGTACAGCCGCAGCAGATCGTCGTCGGCTCGGGCGCGGAATATCTCTACGGTCTCGTGGTGCAGCTGCTCGGGCGCGAACGGCTCTACGCGCACGAGGAGCCCTGTTATGACAAGATCCGCCGTGTCTATGCCGCCTTCGGCGCAGAAACCGTCGGTCTGCCGATGGGCGAGGACGGGATCGAGCGCGCCGCGCTTGAGGCTTGCGCGGCGCGGGTGCTGCACGTCACGCCCTACCACAGCTACCCGAGCGGGGTCACGGCCTCCACCGCGCGGCGGCACGAGTACGCGCTCTGGGCGCGGCGCTGCGATGCCGTGATCGTCGAGGACGACTACGATTCCGAGCTCTCGGTCCCGGCCCGCCAGGTCGAGACGATTTTCTCCCTGGCGCCGGAGCGCGTGATCTATCTCAACACCTTCTCAAAGACCATGGCCCCCGGCATGCGCATGGGCTATATGGTCCTGCCCGAGCCGTGGATGGCGCGCTATGAGGAGGCGCTCGGCTTTTATTCCTGCAGTGTGCCGGTCTATGAGCAGCTGGTGCTCTCCGAGTTCATCCGCAGCGGCGAGCTCGAGCGCACGATCAACCGCCGCCGGCGTAAACGCACATAAATAACAAGCAGGCACCCGGCGGCGGGATATCCTGCCCGTCCGTGTGCCTGCCTGAATGTTTAAAAGAACCCTTTGCGCAACCGCCTCTTACGCCGTGGCCTGGACCGTGCCGTTGAGGTTGGAGATGCTGCAGCTCGTGCCGGCGGTCAGTGCATCGCTCGAGAACAGCAGCGTATGATAGGCATAGGTGCTGTCCATGCTGCCGAGCGTCTCGCCGTTTGCACTCACGGTCACGCTGCTGCCCGCGCTGCCGGTCACCGACACGGCGAGATAGGGCTGGCCGCCGGGCGCCGGGGCCTTGATGCTGCTGCTCTCGCCCAGGGCGAAGAGTGTGCCGCCGGTCAGCGTCATGTCGGCGCCCCATTTGAGCGCGTCGTCCTTGGCGGAGATCTGCACATCGCCGCCGGCGATCAGGATGCTGCCGGTGGTGCTGCCAAAGCCCGTCGTGTTCTTGCCGACCTTGATGCCCTTGCCGCCGCAGCGCAGGCTCAGCACGCCGCTGTTGACGGTCACGGCCGTGTCGGAGGTGATGCCGTCGTCGGCGGAGCGCAGCGTGATCGTGCCGCCGCTGACGGTCACGTCGCCGGTCGCGTCGATGCCCTTGCGGCTCGCGGAAACCAGATTCAGCGTGCCGCCGTTGATGCTTAGCCCGGCGGCGCTGTGCAGCGCGTGGTCGTCGGCGCTGACGGAGAGCGTGCCGCCGTTGATCACGACGTCGGTGTTGCCCTTGAGTCCCTTGCAGCTGGCAGCCTCGGAATTGCCGGTGGTCTGCACGCTGATGTTGCCGCCGTTGACGGTCAGCACGGTCTCGGCCTGGATGCCGTCGCCGCCGGCGACGACCGATACGTTGCCGCTCTCAAGTGTGACGAAGCCCTTGCCCTCCTTGGCGGCAGAGCTCGTCTTGATGCCGTCGTTGCCGCAGGTGACCGTGACATCGGCGCCCTTGAGCTCGACCGACTCAGAGCCGCGGATGCCGTTGTTCGCTGCGACCACGGAGATGGTCCCGCCCTCGAGATCAAGGTCGTCCTTGCAGGCGATACCGTTGTTGATATAACCCAGGACCTCCAGACTGCCGCTGCCGCCGAGATCGAGATCGTCCTCGGCGTAGATGACGGCGCCGCTGTTGGTGTCGACAAATTGCTTCAGCAGTTCCTCGGTGCCGGAGCACAGACGGTTGTGGCTGCCCTCGGCCGTCAGAAGCTCCACTTTTTTGGCCTGCGGGACATAGATCGCCGCGTCTGTCAGGTTGGTGATCTCGGCGTTGTCGAGCGTGATGACGACTTCGCCGGGATTCTCGCCGGTGTTGACGACGAGCTGGCCGTTCGAGAGCTTGCCGGTGACGACATATTCGCCCGGCTGGCGGATCGTGATGACGTCGCCGTCAATGGCCACGCCGCCGGCGCTGCTGCTCGAGCCTCCGTCGCTGAGCGTAATGGTACCCTTGACCGCTTCCGCGGTTTCGACCGTATTGCCGCCCTCGGCGGCGTTCTGGGACTGCCCGACGGTCACATCGGAGCAGCCGGAGAGTGTGCCGAGCACAAGGGCCAGACACAGCGCAATTACAATGATTTTTTTCATACTGTCTCCTTTACGGTGGCTTTTTATGAATATCCTATTTTACCGCATATCGGGTGCCTTTTCAATGCCAAATCTGTGAATACGGCACACTTTGTCTGCTTCGCGGAAACAGAAGAGACGCATGATTGACATTTGAAAAAAACGGCTGTACAATTATTAAAAAATTCGGAAAGTACAATAAAAAAGTGAGGCCGGGAAAAGATCCCGAACCTCACAGGTATTATTACGAGTACGCGTAACGGTGAAGCGTTTCGCTATAGCTGTCCATGAAATCGCGGAGAGTATCGAGACGGTCGAAATCCTCCTGATAGACGATGTTGATCTCGCGCTGGATGTCGAGATGCTCGACCGGGATCGCGACGATGCTGCCGTTCCTGATTTCGGGGAGACACACGCTGCGGGGCAGAACCGAGACACCGAAATTGCGGCGCACCAGCTCTTTGACCATCGTCGTGTTGTCGATCTCGAGAACAATGTTGAAGTCCTTGAGACTCAGGTTGTTGTTGGCAAGGTGGGAGGCGAGCAGGCTGTGGATCCCGCTTTCGGGCAGCCGCAGGATCAGCCGTTCCTTCTTCAACTCGTCGAGCGTGACCATATCGCGCTTTGCAAGCGGATGACTGGCCGAGACAGCCAGAATAACACGGTCGTTGTCCAGTAACTGATGGCGCAAACCGGCGTCTGCGATGCGGCCCTCGGTGATCACGAAGCCGAGCGCGTAGGTTTTCAGCTTCTCGTGGAGATTGCTGACCGAGTCGGTGAGGATCGAAAGGCTGATGCCGTCGTTGTCGGAACAGAGCTTCGCCAGGGCCTCTGTGACGGGGCCGGCCTCGACCGTGGGCGTCACGCCGATCGTGAGGTGCGTCAGCAGCGTTTGGGGGTTCTGCAGCTCCTGCCGCAGATTCCGGGAGAGCGCGACGATCTTTTTGGCTGTTTTAATGATCTCCTTACCGGGCCTTGTCACGATCAGACGCCCGTTCTGACGCTCAAAAATGCGGACGTTCAGCTCCTGCTCCAGGGCGCGGATGTGCTGGCTGACAGCAGGCTGTGTGATGGAAAGAGCCTTGGCGGCCTGCGTAAAACTGCCAAGCTCGGCAACCTGGAGCAGCGAGTACAGCTTAGAATCAACCATGGGGTCCTCCGTTTTTACAGCAAAAAATAGAAAACCTGAAAAGAAAAGGCACAAAATGCCAATTTCCCGGTCGGTTTTCGTATAAAACAACCTTGGTTGATACTATCATTGCGCGCAATAATTGTCAAGGAAAAGCCCCCACCAAACCACATCGGAAATATAGTTTAAGGATTGGAAGGAATATGGATATGAATCTGGCAGCCAGTTTAAACAGTATGTTCAGTACGCCGCAGATACTGGAATTCTGTCTGCGGGTCATCGTGGCGGCGCTGTGCGGCGCGGCCATCGGCTTCGAGCGCACCCGTCGCTTCAAGGAGGCAGGCATCCGCACGCACATCATCGTGTGCGTCGCCGCCGCGATGGCGATGATCGTGTCGAAGTACGGCTTTGCCGATCTGAGCGCGGACGGCGCGATGTTCGGGACCCGCGGCGCCGACCCGGCGCGCATAGCGGCCCAGGTCGTCAGTGGCATCAGCTTTCTCGGCGCTGGCGTGATCTTCCGGCACGGCGGCACCGTCACCGGCCTGACGACAGCCGCGGGCGTGTGGGCCACGGCCGGGATCGGCCTTGCGGTCGGGGCCGGGATGTACTGGCTCGGTATCTTTGTATCCGTGCTGGTAGCGCTGCTGCAGATCATGACACACTGGTTTGCCATCGGAGCCGACGCGTATGCCTCCAACCATCTGCGTGCCACGGTGCGCGCGGACGGGCGCTTCCGCGAGGTGCTGCAGACGAAGCTTCGCGAGTGGAAGGCGCAGACTGTCGACAGCAAGGTGCAGCGCAACGAGGACGGCAGCATCACCTATGAATTCACGCTGATGATGCCCCGCGGCATCCCGAACGAAGAGTTGATGGATCTTGCGGCCAAGTACGACGAAATCGTCGAAATCAGCGGAACAAACGCGCTATAAAATAACTGTTCAGTCCCGGACGGACGGAATACAAACCTACGGATCATTTATAAAGGAGGGCCAACATGTCAGACTATTTTGGAAAAGACACGCCGAAGCTGGGCTTCGGTCTGATGCGCCTGCCGCACAAGGGGCTGGCAACGGACGTCGAGCAGGTCAAGGAGATGGTCGACCTCTTCATGGAGGCGGGCTTCACCTATTTTGACACCGCCTTTGTGTATCTTGGCTCCGAGGCCACGATCCGCAAGGCGCTTGTCGAGCGATATCCGCGAGAGTCCTATACCCTTGCGACCAAGCTCAACGCCTTTATGCTCGCGCCGACCGAGAAGGCGGCGAAAAACCAGTTCTATACCAGTCTTGAACGCACGGGCGCCGGGTACTTCGATTACTATCTGCTCCACGCGCTGATGGAGAACAACTACACGAAATACGATAAGTTCCATCTCTGGGATTTTGTGCAGGAGCAGAAGGCGAAGGGCCTGATCCGGCACATCGGCTTCTCCTTTCACGCGGGTCCGGAGCTGTTGGACAAGCTGCTGACGGAGCACCCGGAGGTGGATTTCATCCAGCTGCAGATCAACTACGCGGACTGGGAAAACCCGTCGGTCACCTCGCGCGCCAACTACGAGGTCGCGAGACGCCACGGCAAGTCGATCACGGTCATGGAGCCGGTCAAGGGCGGCGCGCTTGCCAATCCCCCGGAGGCGGTCAAAAAGCTCTTCAAGGCCTATCACCCGGATATGTCCTGCGCCTCCTGGGCCATCCGCTTTGTGGCCTCGCTCGATGGGATCATCACAGTGCTCTCCGGCATGTCCAATACCGAGCAGATGCGGGACAATCTGTCCTACATGAAGAATTTCCAGCCGCTGAACGAAGAGGAGCAGAAGATCATCCAGCAGGCGCAGCGGATTCTCGGCAACTCCTCGACCGTGCCCTGCACGGCCTGCCATTACTGCACCGGGGGCTGCCCGAAGGAGATTTTGATCCCGGACATCTTCTCGGCCATGAACAAGCAGCTGGGCAACGGCCAGATGGCCGAGGCGAAGAGCGCCTATGCCGCCGCCGCGCCGGAAGGACACCGCGCCTCGGACTGCATCGTATGCCGGCAGTGTGAGCGCGCCTGCCCGCAGCACCTGCCGATCACGGATTATCTCAAACAGGCCGCGGCCATGTTCGAAAGATAATACAGCTTGTAAAAAAGCCTCGCAGAGTTTTTCGCTCGCAAGCGAAAAATCAATCAAAATCGTTTTCTCCGGCGGCATGTACGTCGGAGAAAACACTTCTCAGCTCCGAAGTGTGCGAGTTGGCCGCTCTCGGCGGACAACGAGTGCGCGCGCGGAGCTGCATCCCCCACCCGTCAAGAAAGTCCAAAGGACTTTCTTGATGGCAACACCGCCTCCGAGGGAGCTTGCTCCCTCGGAGGCGGTGCTTTTAGATTAACTGTTTATCGGCGGAGATCACGCCTGCTTGGCATACTGGAAGAAGAAGTAGCCCATGCCGGTGTAGCCGAGATTCGTCAGCCCACTGTTGCAGTACATATTGGTGTAGTAGTAGATCGGGCAGACAGGGAAGCCGCCTTCGCCGAACAGGGTCTCCTCGGCCTGGTACAGCAGCGCGTCGCGCTCGCTGCCGGCGAGAGAGGACTTGGCCGCGGCGATGTTTGCGTCAAAGCTCTCGTCGGAGTACAGACCGTAGTTGTAAGAGTTGCCGGTGACCATCAGCTCAAGGTAGGTCACAGGGTCGTTATAGTCGGCGATCCAGCCGAGACGCGCCACGCCGAAGCTGTGCTCGCCAAGGCCGTTGGTGTAGGTCGCCCACTCCTGGTTCTCCAGGGTGATGTTCAGGCCGAGAACGGTCTCCCAGTCGGAGCCGCAGGCCTCAGCGATCGCCTTGTGGGTTTCGGAGGTGTTGAAGTTGTAGACAACGGTGGTGTTGGGATCCCAGGAGCCGTCCTCAACAGCCTCGTTGTAGAGCTGTTCGGCCAGCTCGCACTTGCCGGAGTAGGTGCTCAGATCCGCATCGGGGTACATGGTCTGCAGCGTGTTGTAGATTGCGCCGAGCTCGGACACGCCAAAGGCAAAGTCCTTGCCCTCGGAGTCGAGAATGCCGGAGGCGACGAAGCCGGTTGCGGGGACCTGGCCGCCCTGGGTGACGTTTTCGACGATGTTCTCGCGGTCAACGGAGAGGACCATGGCCGCACGGACGCGCCAGTCGGTGATCTTGGAGCAGTTCAGATACAGGTAGTAGGTGCCGACGTAGGGGTTGATAAAGCAGTCGCCGGAGGCCTGCAGGCTCTCGATCAGGTCGGTGGGGAAGCTCTCGATGAAGTTGTACTCACCGGACTGATAGGCGGAGAGGATGGCAGTCTCGCTGTCGCTCAGCCACCAGACGATGGCGTCGGGGCCGAGGTTGTCAACGTCATAGTAGAACTCGTTGGGCTCCATGCGGATGTAGCTGTCGTGTACCCACTCAACCACTTTGTAGGGGCCGTTGACGACGATGTTCGCGGGGTCGGTCCAGTTGTCGTTCCCCTCGACGACGTCCTCACGCAGAGGCATGAGAGAAGCAAAGGCGCACATCTCGACAAAGTAAGCGCAGGGGGCTTCCAGGGTGATTTCGAGCGTCTTGTCATCAATGGCCTTGATGCCGAGCTCGCTCTTGTCCATCTCGCCGGCCTGGATCGCGGCGGCATTCAGAACGATGCCGTCCAGGAAATAGCCGTAGTCGGAGGCGGTGGCGGGATCAACGAGACGCTGCCAGCTGTAGACGAAGTCTTTGGCAGTGACAGGCTGGCCGTCGGACCAGAAGATGTCGTCGCGCAGGGTAAAGGTGTAGACGCACAGGTCGTCAGACACCGCGTAGGAAGCAGCCTGTCCGCAAACGACCTCGGTGTTGAACATGTTGGGGTCGTCGGCAGCAGGTTCGTCGATGATCTGATACTTCATCAGATTTTCAAACTGGTGCTGGGTGTAGGTGGAGCCATCGACGGAGCTGATCAGACCCGGATCGATGGTCTCGGGCTCGGAGGCGATGCAGGCGTTCACTACGAACTCATCGTCGGCAAAGGCAAAGCCGGAGCCGATGACTGCAAAAACCATGCAAAGCACAAGCAGCATTGAAAGTGTTTTTTTCATTTTCTTCCTCCTGTAATAGAATTGTATTCAGTTCCGACGGAACGTAATACCGGGAATGGGGCCCGTCAGCCGTCCAGACGGTGACAGGCGGCGAAGTGACCGCTTCCCTGCTCTTTGAGCTGCGGGACCTCCAGGCGGCAGCGCTCGGTGGCATAGGGGCAGCGCGTGTGGAAGCGGCAGCCGGCGGGCGGGTCGAGCGGGCTCGGGATATCGCCCTCGAGCAGGATACGCTGTCTGGCGCGTGTCACGTCGGGGTCGGGGATCGGCACGGCGGAGAGCAGCGATTCGGTATAGGGGTGGATCGGGTGGCTGCAGAGCTCGTAGCTCTCGGCAAGCTCGACAAGCTGCCCGAGGTACATGACGCCGATGCGGTTGGAGATGTGGCGCACCACGCTGATATCGTGGGCAATGAAGAGATAGGTCAGCCCCATCTCCTGCTGCAGATCCTCCAGCATGTTCACGACCTGCGACTGGATCGACACGTCCAGGGCCGAGATCGGCTCGTCGCAGACGATAAACTCCGGCTCGACCGCGAGGGCGCGGGCAATCCCGACGCGCTGCTGCTGTCCGCCGGAAAACTCATGCGGAAAGCGGTTTGCATGCTCGGTGTTCAGTCCGACCTCGTCGAGCAGGGTGTTGATGCGCTCCTGGCGCTCCTTTTTATTGGGACAGAGCTTGTGGATATCCAGCGCCTCGCCCACAATTTCGCCCACGGTCATGCGGGGGTCGAGCGAGGCGGAGGGATCCTGGAAGATGATCTGCATTTTGCGCCGGTAGGGCAGCATATCGACCGCTATTTTTTTCTCGCTGTCGTAGATCGGCACTCCGGCGTACTCGATCCGTCCGGAGCTGGGCTCGTACAGGCGGAGAATGGTGCGCCCCAGCGTGGTTTTGCCGCAGCCGGACTCGCCCACCAGGCCCAGCGTCTCCCCTTTGTAGATCTCGAAGGAGACGGATTCGACAGCCTGCACATAGCGTCTCTTTTGGAACAGATGGCCCTTGACCGGGAAATACTTTCTGAGATTCTCGATTTTCAGAAGGACGTCGCTCATGTCGCATCCCCCTTTCCGGACGGCGCTTTGAAGTGAAGCCAGCAGGCGGAGATATGGCCGTCTTCCACCTGCGCGAAGGGCGGCTTCTGCCGCAGGCAGATCTTCATGCAGCTTTTGCAGCGAGGGCCGAAATTGCAGCCCTGCGGCGGATTGAGCAGATCAATGGGCGTGCCCTCGATCGGCACGAGACGCTCGCGCCCTTCTTCGTCCAGCCGCGGGGTAGAGGCCAGAAGTCCCTTCGTGTACGGATGCTGGGGATTGTAAAAGATTTCGTTTACCGGCCCCTGCTCTACAATATGGCCGGCATACATGACGGACACCCTATCGCAGATCTCCGCCACAACGCCGAGGTTGTGGGTGATGAAGATGATGGAGGTGTTCTTCTTTTTCTGCAGGTCCTTCATCAGCTCCAGGATCTGGGCCTGGATCGTCACGTCCAGCGCCGTCGTCGGCTCGTCCGCAATCAGAAGCTTCGGCTCGCAGATCAGGGCCATGGCGATCATGGCGCGCTGGCGCATACCGCCGGAGAACTCATGCGGATACTGGTCGATCCGCTTTTCCGCGTTGTTGATGCCCACAAGCTCAAGCATTTCGATCGCGCGGGCACGGGCCTGCTCTTTGGTATAGCCCTTGTCGTGGCACATAAGCGCCTCGACAAGCTGATTGCCGATCGTATAGACCGGATTTAAGCAGGTCATGGGGTTCTGGAAAATCATGCTGACCCGATCCCCGCGAAAGCGGCGCATCTGCTCGTCGTTGAAACCGAGCACGTCCTCGCCCTCGAAGCGGATCGAACCGCCGGTGACCTTGCCGGGGCTCTGCAGCAATCCGATGATCGAATAGGCCTCTACGCTCTTGCCGGAGCCGGACTCGCCTACGATGCCCATGACCTCGTTATAGCCGAGCGTGTACGAGATGCCGTTGACGGCCTTGACCTCGCCCGCCGGGGTGAAGAAAGAGACCTTCAGATCCCGGATCTCAAGGAGAGTATTGGATTCATTCATCGTTCAAACCCTCCTTTACTTTTTCAGTCTCGGATCGAGTGCGTCGCGCAGGCCGTCACCGATCAGGTTCAGCGTCAGCACAACGACGGTCAGGATCACGCCGGGGAAAACCAGACGGTAGGGATAGAGGGAGATGGTCTCCAGCGCGTCGGAGCAGAGAGAGCCGAGACTCGCCATCGGCGCCGAAACGCCGAGCCCGAGGAAGCTGAGGAAGGACTCCAGGAAGATCGCGCTGGGGATCTGCAGACAGGTCGTGATGACAAGCTGACCGACGCAGTTGGGCAGCAGATGACGGCGGATGATCCGGCCGCCGGACGCGCCGAGCGCGGTAGCTGCCGTGACATATTCCTGCTTTTTCAGCTGCAGCACCTGGCCGCGCACGATACGGGCCATCGTGACCCAGTAAAGCAGCGCGAAGGTGATAAAAATGCTGACGATGCCGGAGCCGAGATCGCTCATGGCGCGGGCAAAGGCGGTCGTCCCGCTGTCAAACCAGGCCTGCAGGGGATCCTTCAGCACGACCTGCAGCAGAAGCACGATCAGTACCTCGGGAATGGAGTAGATCAGCTCTACGATACGCATCATGATAAAATCGACCGCGCCGCCGGCGAGACCGGAGATCGCGCCGTAAATCGAGCCGATGATCAGCACGATCAGGGCGGCCACCAGGCCGATCGTGATCGACACGCGCGTGCCGTACATGGTGCGCGCCATGATGTCGCGCCCGGCGGAGTCCGTACCGAAGACGTGCGGCACAACATTGCGCACAAGCTTGAGCTCTTTGGCGTCCTCCGCGGCGGTTTCGCTCAGCTCGATGGGCGTGGACTGTGTAACGCTGCCGTCCTTGATATCGCTCTCTTTGACAAGCAGCAGCGGCTCCGCAGCGTCGGCAGCGAGCATGATCACGCTCTTTTCCACGGCCTTTGCAAGGGTGAAGGCATAGGTCGCGCCCTTGTAGCGGATAAAGTAATTGCCCTTGGAGACCGCGGTCTTGCTGCCGGGCTGCAGCGCAGTGGCATAAAACGCATCGCAGTCATCCGTGATCGAGCGGATCAGCTCCTCCCCCTTGGAGTACTCAAAAGGCCCGAGCTTCTGGGAGGAACGGTACTGCGCCCCGTAGCCGTAGGGAATGAGACTGGGGCCGATAAAGGCAAAGAACAGGCACAAAATGAAGATACCGAGGGCGACCATCGAGACCGTGTTGGCCTTAAAGCGCCGCCAGGCATCCCGCCAGTACGAAACGCTCTTGTGCTTTTCCACCATCGAGGCTTTTTCGCTCTCGGCCGCGCTCTCGAAGTCGGCGGGAGACAGCGTATCCGGTATTTTGTCCGGATCGAGCTGAAAAGGACTGAGCTTGGCAAATTTCCCGTCCATCGGTCAGTCCTCCTTTTCCGTCAGGGTAATGCGCGGGTCGACGATCTTGTAGGCGATATCCACGACCAGATTCATAATGATCACCAGCGCCGACAGCACCACCGTCGTCGCCATGATGACGGGATAATCGCGGTTGAGCACGCTCTGCACAAAATATTTGCCGAGACCGGGGATCGAGAAGGTGGACTCCACCACAAAGCTGCCGGTGATGATGCCGGCCATAACAGGGCCGAGATACGTGATGACCGGGATCAGAGAGTTTCTCAGCGCGTGCTTGAGGATCAGGGCGTGGGTCTTGACGCCCTTGGCGCGGGCTGTGCGGATGTAATCCTGGTTGATCGCATCGAGCATGGAGGTGCGCGTCAGCTTGGCCACATAGCAGGTATAATAGAAGGAGAGACTGATGACCGGCATCACATAGCTTTTAAACGACGTCAGACTGCTGCTGAGTGTGGGGAGCCACTGGAGTTTGACCGCAAAGGTCACCAGCAGCAGCGTGGCCAGCACAAAGGTGGGCACAGCGACGCCGATCGTCGTCAGCACGCGGAGAAAGCCATCGATCCAGGAGCCCCGGTTATAGGCGGCGATACAGCCGAGCGGAATGCCGATGATCACGGCCAGCAAAAGCGCATATAGGCCGAGCTTCAGCGAAAGTGTAAACTTGCCCTGGTGAAAAATGATGTCGGAAACATTGGTCCCCTCCTGCATTTTCAGCGAGGTTCCCAGGTCGCCGCGCAGGTAGTTCTTAATATAGTTCCAAAGCTGAATATACAGCGGCTTGTCCAGCCCGTACTTGGCGTTGGCCCGGGCGATCATCTCGGGCGTGGACTTCTCGGTCAGAAACGGGCTGCCGGGCACGGCGTTCATCAGCAGAAAGGTGATGCACATGATCAGCAGCAGCGTCAGAAAGGCCACCGCAATTCGTTTGATGATGTATCCCGCCATGCTGATCCTCCGTTCGGTCTTGCTGCCGCAGGTAACTTTTTTCGGCGAGTATCTGGCAATATTTGCCTGAAAAAGACGATACTGTGCCGATTGCGGCAGCTGCTCTTTAACAATTTAAAATGGATTAAAATACAGGATCTGCAGTTTTGCAATTTAATTCAGAGAATCGCTAAAAGATTTGTTGACCTTGTCCTATAGTCCCGAAAACCGAGGCGGGAATATTTATACAAATTGCGGTCATTTTGCTGGCCCGGACGCCGCTGGAAGCACAGCGCCACGGCCCGCAGGAGACTGGAAAAGCCGCGGCCGCGGGAAAAAAGAAAAAATAAGTCCCGCCGGATCGTCGTTCCGATTCGGCGGGGCTGTGGCTTATCTTTATCCAATTTGTATGGGGAACGCGAGGGCGGCGCTTACAGCTGCTCGAAGCCGCCGTCGCTCTTGGGCGGCACGGGGGCGGGCTTGGGGGCGCTGCGCTTTTTGGGCGGACGGCCGGGGACGAGGTTCGCGACCGTGACCCAGTTGAACACCAGGCACTCGAGCCCCAGACCGGCGAGGATCATCGCCAGACCGAGATTGCGCGAGTCGGCCAGGGCCGTGAAGCATAGATACGACGACACCATGATCCAGAACTGCAGCTTTTCCGATTCCTGCTGGCCATAGAAGATCCCGGCGAGGCGGAAGAACAGCATCATGCAGCTGCAGATCACGGCGACGTCGACGACATAGGACCAGACGACGCTGTTGGTGGCGTTGGTCTGATAACAGGTGACGAGCCAGACGGCCATCAGCAGGATCGGGAACACCGACAGCACGCGCAGCACACCGGCGCTGACGTGGCGGATGTGCCCGTTGGCCTCGTTCTGGATCAGGGGCAGAGCAATGGCCGTCAGGATGCCGCACACGGCGACGGCGCGCCAGAACATCGCACTCTTGTCGAGCATCGTGGTCGCGATCAGCACGATCGAACCGGCGCCGATCAGAAAGGCCGCCAGATAACGCGGCGCATCGTACAAAATCGGGAAACGGCAGCTAAAGCCGAGCGTCTTTGTCAGCCCGTGCGGCAGATAGGCCGGGGCTTCGGCATAGCTGCGGACGATGCGGCGGTAATACCACGCAAGGCCCAGCACGCTCAGCGGCAGGATCCAGTTCCAGATGCTCGGGTCCGGCAGGTTGTCGTCATTAAAGCCGGCCTCCAGCTGGATCCAGCGGAAAAAGAAGCCGAACGCGCCCGCGCCCAGCAGAAACAGGGAGGTCTCAAGCGGCGTTTTGTGGGGCTTGGCCGCGGCTTCCATCACTTGTTGATTGTCAGGCATAATTGATCTCTCGATTCCATAGTTTGATACCGTAATTGTACTCTCAAAAGCCGAAACAGTCAATAGTTGATAGGGCGAAGGGACAGGCCCCGCCCCGGAAGAAAGGACACGATCATGCTGAGAATGCTGCTGCTCTCCTATCTCGCCCTGCTGCTGACGCTGCTGCCCGCCTGTCTGCCGCGCTTTATACCGCCGGCGGAGACCGCGGACACCGACGCCGCGAGCGCTGTGTGCCCGCTGCCGGCTGCCGTCGGGACGCCCGCAGCCGAGACCGTGCTGCTGCGGCTGCCATCCGGCGGCGTGTGCGAGATGGACATGCAGGAATACCTGCTCGGCGTCGTCGCGGCCGAGATGCCCGCCGCGTTCGAGCCGCAGGCGCTGCGCGCCCAGGCCGTGGCCGCGCGGACCTACGCGCTCTACTGCGCCGCGGCGCGCAAGCACGGCGAGGCCGATGTGTGTACCGAACCCGGCTGCTGCCAGGCCTACGCCGCCGACAGCGCGCTGCGCTTAAACTGGGGCGAGGCCTATGAGACCAACGCCGCGCGCATCCGCGCCGCCGTCGAGGCGACGGACGGGGAATATCTCAGCTACGGCGGCGCGCCGGTGTTTGCGGCCTTCCACTCCTCCTCGGCCGGGGCGACCGAGGAGAGCGGCGCTGTCTGGAACGCGCGGCCCTATCTGATCTCGGTCTCCTCGCCCGAGACCGCCGAGCAGGTGCCGAACTATCAGAGCAGCGTGCGTATCTGGCGGCTGGACTTTCGCGACACGCTGCTGCGCGTCCACCCCGAATGCGATTTCAGCGGCGAGGCGGAGGGCTGGATCGGCGAGACCGAGCGGGATGCGAGCGGGCGCGTGGCCGCCGTGACGCTCGGCGGCGTGCGCATCCGCGGCACCGAGCTGCGGCAGCTCTTCGCGCTGCGCTCCACGGCCTTCACGCTGAGCTACGCGGGCGGGATCTTCACCTTTTCGGTCACGGGCTTCGGCCACGGCGTCGGCATGAGCCAATACGGCGCCAACACGCTCGCCGCCTCGGGCTGGGATTACCGCGCGATCCTCGCGCACTACTACCCGGGCACGGCGCTCGTGACGGCGCAGCAGGAGTGAGAACAGGAGGAATAAGGGCGTGTTGCAAAACGTGAATCAGCTGCAAAAATGATGGGTTAGGGCGAAGGGGATCGAACACCTACCGCCTGTGAGCGCCCCTTTTCGGTGCTTTTTGCCCTTTTTTCTTTGCTGGGCGTCAGCCCAGCTGCATCAAAA
>ONNS01000063.1:15574-21005 GCA_900319275.1 uncultured Eubacteriales bacterium | reverse complement strand
TGTCTCCCCAGGAAAATTCATAGGGGATGCCGCCGGTCTTTACCGCGCTGTCCACCGCGCTGTCGGTCAGCGCCGGATCCCATGTGGCTTTGACGCTGACCGGGAACTTCCTGCGGTCGTTGGCAAAGGTGACGGTGCCTCCGTTATCATCAACAGAGCCCGTGCTGCCGTTTGCCGTGCAGTTTGTCCCGGACGGAGCGGTCGTGAAGGGCGCAAGGTTCCACGCACCGTCGGCATTGACGTAAGTGCCGTCCGAAAGCTTATAGTACGTCTGCCGGGCGGTATAGGTCTGACCCTTCGGGACGTAAATCATCACATCGCCGCTCTTGGTTTCCCCGGCAGCGGTCGTCACCGAGGCTTCCGGCGTGGCGATCACATTGCCGGCCCCGTCCGAAATGGCGTATCCGACCGCAGAGATGCCGGTAATGGCATCGCTGTCACAGGTGCTGTCCGTAAAGGCGCTGTTGACGGTCAGAATGTTGTAGTTGGTGAAGGTGTTGGTAAGGGTTAACAATAGTTCATCAACCGTAGTTTCCTTCATCTCATATACTGTTGAACTAACAGGATGAAGGTAGTATTGTCCATTACCTGATTCCTGTCTATCTACGCCAGTATCAATACTCGTCGGAGTAAACAATCCAGTGTAAGAGGAAACAAAAGTGGATGCAGGATAAAAAGTTGCACCTCCATCAAAAGATACCCTAACTATACTACGTGTTGTTGTCCATCCTGACGGAATTCTGAGTTGAGGACTTTCAATGTAAACATTGCCGTTAACTGCTGAAGACGGTCGCGCAATTGTCCAAGGCCTTGATAAATTAAGCTCTATGCGTCCTTCTTTTGCTCCTGAAGCATATGTTACATCTACGATCAGCTTACTAAATGTAAACGATTGACCTACACTTAACCCCAATCTGACTCTTGCTTGATTCGTTCCTGTTGTTTCAGTTAGGCCTGTAGTAGTGCCGGAATGGTGTTCAGCACTACTTTGTACATCTTCCCACTTTCCCGGGGCGCCGATTATTTCAATCGGGCTATCCGGAACATCCACAGGGTTGGGAAGCGCAGCCTCGCCAATGGTATAGTTATAGGTATCCCCGTCCTTGAACAGAATGTTCCCGGAAGCGGAAGTCACATACTGCGGCACCCATACAGCCTTTGTGTACGGGGTATTCTCCAGTTCCTGATTCTCCGCCGACAGCGTTGTAACCTGCGTGTTTGCGGCCCGCTCTTCCAGGGTGTTGTCGTCATCGTGCGCGTAAGCCGGGAGCGCGATCTTCTGTGTGCCGTTCAGGCCATAGACCGTGAAGCTGATCGGCTGCTGCAGGCTGGAGCTTGCGCCGCTCCAAAGCTTCTTTACATAGATCTTGGTCAGCGGAGGATTGGTGAATTCGCGGTTCCAGAGCTGGAATTTGCCGCCGGATACGGTCACATCCGTGTCTGCCCCGGCCTTTGTCGCGGTAACGGTATAATCGCTGTTCACCGCCAGGGTCCATGTCATGGGGTTGGCGAGGGCCACAGCGTCCGCGCCGGTGATCAGGCTGGCCGTGGTCGTCTGATCCTGCGTCAGGGTATAGGAAGATCCCGGAGCAAATTCGAAGTCCGTAAACGGAACCTCAAAAGCGCCGTCTGTGGTCGGATATTCTTTGGATGTTCCTCCGGCGCCGTTTTGCGTCAGCGTAAACTTCACACCTGTGACGCTGAGGGCACGGGTAGAGCCGTCCTGATTCAGTCTGCCCAGCGTAAACCTGATCGGAGCCTTGGTAAGCGGAGATTCGGTAATCCAGTTGACCTCCGTATTTCCCTCTTTCACCGAAACATTTTTATTCGTCGGCAGATCGCCGGAGTAGACCTTGCTGTCGTCCAGCTTCACATTGAAGGTCTCCGTATAAACGGTTCCGGCATTGAGAAGGGGATTCTGATCGCCAAGGTTCCAGCTCACACGCCCGGCAGAAGGTACAGGGGTCCCTGCGCCTGTCGCTCCGGTGGCGGTCACGCCGCTCAAGGGGCTTGACAATTCATCCGTTACGGTCAGCGGATCCTTCATATAGTAGCCGATGGCTTCCTTGATAATGCTTTCCAGTTCCTGCACACCGCCGCCGATATCGTTCATCGTGCGGTAATAATTCGGACCGCTCGGGATATACCGCGTCGCGTTATTGGTGGTAAATCTGTATCCCGTATCCGTTCCCAGCGCATAGACCGGCGCGAGGCCATGCAGTGCGTTTGCGGAATTGATGCCGCCCGTGCCCAGCGTGCCCGGCTGATGGAAGTCGGAGAGGTAAATGACAACCGGGTTTCTCGGAGTCGCTGCATTCTTCGACGCTCTGGCCAGCGTCAGCGCGTTGCCCACACCGGTCGCATGCCGCGTGGTTCCGGTCCGGTAGGTAGCCAGATATTGCTCTACTTCATTATAACTATGTAATGCGCTGCTGTAAGTGGTATGCCCCGTGGACGCACCGCTTAAATAGACATTGATATCGTAGCCCTCTGTCAGACCTTTGCTGAACAGCGCCTTTGTGGCAGCCAGAATCAGCACACGGGTTGTCTGCGCTTCGCAGAGCGTGATGCCGCCGCTGGTACGGTTGCCGGAATACATGGATGCGGAATCATCGTAGACGAAGATGAAATCCAGCGGAACATCCCTCTTCATCGCCTGAAAATACTTCAGGGTATAATCAATGGAATTCGTATTCGCGTTATACTCCGCCTTTTTCCAAACCTTGTAATGGCCGCTGTTATTGACGCCGGTTTTGTAGGATGGGTCTCCTCCGGTCGGATCGCTTTCGGGCTCCTGCACGATATCGGGCAAATCGAATCCATAGGTCGCGATCTTGTGGATCACATCCCAGTCCATGGTATTCGGATTGTTTCTCAGTGAGGCGCCTGCCTCTCTGATATTATCCGTGACATAAGAATGCCCGTTATAAATGATCGTATCATGAACGACGCAGTCATCCGTCATACTGGTGACACGCGCGGTGCCGTCCGAAGTCCCGTTGTTTGACAGAAGATAGGTGACACCGTCCGCGGTCACATGACGGTAGGACGACCTCGTGACCGTCTCGCCCTCACCGTCGCCGTACACAATATCCGTTACGGCGATTTCAAGCGTTTCGCCGGTCTTCAGCAGTATGGCAAGCGTTTCTTCGGTCTGGAAGGGCGCCAGGCTGGTCAGCAGCCAGTCGGGATGCGTGTTCTCGATCAGTTCCTCGCTGTAGTCGTCTTCAATGAGCTCCTGGCTGTCCAGAATCTCCAGCTTCTGGATCCGGATCAGCTCCGGATCGCTGAATTCAACATCCTCGATGCTCTCGGGATGCTCGATCAAAGCCGTCAGGACTTCCGTATCATAGACATCGGTGCTGTCGCTGTTCAGCTCGTCATATCCGGTTTTCAGGATTTCCAGCAGCTCGGACAGGAGAATGGTGTCGCCGCCTGCCAGATTGAAGGTAAAGCCGTTCCAGTGGAAATCGACGGTATAGGTCACCACATAGACGGAAAAGCCTGTGCTCTCAAACTGTACTGCCCCGTCGATAACGGACGCATTCAGGATCTCGGCGGCTTCGCCGTCGGCCGTGTCCGCAAAGTGGACGACGTTCAAGCCGTCCCCGGCCTACACGTCTTCGTTCAGCAGCGCAACGGAGACCTTCACGGTCTGCGCGGGCTGGCAGTGGGCGCCGGTATCGGGGTCGATCAGCGAAATATCGAAGGCGTGGGCATAGGCGAACTGCTCCGCCACCCGGCCGAGGGCCGAGGCGCTCTGGTTTACATAATCTTCTTTCTCGGCGTCGCTCAGTTCACGCACCGTCAGCTGCGCGGTTTCGGGGATCGACGCGTCCTGCGTATAGGTCACGGACACGCGGTAGCTGCTGCCGTCCGTGGTCGTGATGTGCGTCGTCACGGTGACCTCGTAGACCAGGAAGGTCGCCAGGTCGTCGGTTTCAAAGCTGACGCGGTTCTCCTCCACCGTGAAGTCCGTGATCTGCTCGACCGTGCCGTCGCTGCGGACATGCCACACCTGCAGATTCCTGTCGGCTTCGATGGCGCTGTCGCTGAGACTCACCTGCACGCCGCCCTCCGGCCGGACCGCTTCGCCGTCCAGCGTGAGACTGATCTCCTGCGCCATCAGCAGCGTATAGTCCGTGTCGACGCTGCGCTGGTTATCGGAGGCGCGCGCGCCCATCAGCCGTCTCTTTGCGCCCTGCGCCGCACCGAGCGACGCGGGGTCGATGCCCGCATAGCGGTCCGAGACGTCGCTGCTCTCGACCTGCGTCCCCGCGGGGATATCGCCGGTCACCGAGACGGCGTCGCTGCCGACGCTCTGCACGGGCTCTTCCGTCGCGGCGGGCTCTTCCGTCACGACCGGCTCTTCCGTCACGACAGGTTCTTCCGTCACGACAGGTTCTTCGGTCACAACGGGCTCTTCGGTCACAACGGGCTCTTCGGTCACAACGGGCTGTTCGGTCGCGGCGGGAACCTCGGTCGCAACGGGCTCGGCCGTCGGCTCAACGACGGGCTCGGCCGTCGGCTCGGCAGTGGGCGCGGGCGTCGGCTCAACGACGGGCTCGGCCGTCGGCTCAACGACGGGCTCGGCCGTCGGTTCGACAACGGGCTCGGCGGTCGGCTCAACCGCGGGCTCTTCCGTCGCAGCGGGCTCTTCCGTCACAACGGGCTCTTCCGTCGCGGCGAGTGCCTCGGCGCGCGCCAAGATCTGCGCCTCGCTCAGCTGGGCGGAGACAAAGAGATTCAGCTGGCCCTCGGGGGCGTCTGTCCGGAAGGTTGCCGTACGGTCGCCGTTGATATTCAGACCGCCGTGCTGGTCAACGAACACGATATCATCGTTCAGCTGATAATCCTTATAGTAGAAGCGGCTGCTGTCGGCCGCTTTATCGCGGTACACGCGTACGTCAGCCGCATAGCGGTGCTCGTTGGTGCGCTTATAGATCTCCTCTTCGCGCTCGGTATTCTCGGTGCGCGCATAGACGAACAGAGACTGCTTCGCCGCGATCGCATTCCCGACAAGTCCTCCCTTGAGCGTGAGCTCTACGGCCCCGGCCGTCTTGCAGAGATTGCCGTCCTTGTCATAGATCGAAATGCTGACATCAAAGAGCGCATTCTCGTCGTACGCTTCCCATTCGTTATAGGTAACAAAGCTGATACCGGCCACAGCCCCCTCGGGGAAATAGCCGGTCAGTTCGACAGCGAGATCGCCCGGCCACCGATAGTCAACCGGCTCGATGGTACGACCGCTCAGCCACTGCCAGAAGGCAGCGGCGGCGTCAATCTGTTCCTCTGTCTCGTCGGACAGCACAACTGTCAGCGTGCGCTCGGCAAGCTCCGGCGTGGGCTCGGCCGTGGGTTCAGTGGTCGGCTCGTCTGTCGGTTCGACGACAGGCTCGGCCGTCGGCTCGGCAGTGGGCTCGGCCGTCGG
>ONNS01000063.1:0-15542 GCA_900319275.1 uncultured Eubacteriales bacterium | reverse complement strand
GGCTCGGCCGTCGGCTCGGCAGTGGGCTCGGCCGTCGGTTCGGCAGTGGGCGCGGCTGTCGATTCGACGGCAGGCTCGGCCGTCGGCTCGGCAACGGGCTCGGCCGTCGGCTCGACAACGGGCTCGGCCGTCGGCTCGACAACGGGCTCCGCCGTCGGCTCGACAACGGGCTCGGCCGTCGGCTCGACGACGGGCTCTTCGGCCACAGCGGGTTCTTCGGCCACAGCGGCGGCCTCGATTTCGGCAGTCCGGGTGCTCTCGTTCGTCAGGTAGACTGAGGTATCCTCGGCGAGATACGGGGCAACGGCGCCGCCCTCGGCCGTCGCGGTGACGGGCACGAAGCCCACCGCCATCGCCAGAACGAGCAGGATTGCCGTGAACCGCTTGTGATTCTCTGTCATCCATGCAATCAACTGTTTCATTGTCTTGTCCTCTTTATTAAAAAATGTCTGACAGCAACGCTCCGGGAAGTAAAACCCGGCTGTAAGGCCGCATTGTATAACGGGCAGATGCGCAAAAAGCTTATATGAATCCCATTTTCTGTATTATACTACTTTTTCTCCAAAATGTCCAGTTTTCGGCCGCATTTATTCCTTATTATCTGGCTGTCTTATTTTCCCTTATTATGCATTTTCCGGCAGCGGCGCAGGGACTGCCGGGGCAGAAAAACTCCCCCGCGTTCAGGCGGGGGAGCAGACTGCAGAAAGCCAATGCCGCAAGGCGGCGAACCGCATGGAAAAAAGATGAAGAGGCTGTGAAATAAGTCGACAGGGAGAGACCGTTCAAAAATGCCGGCGTGCAGGGGCCGCCGCCTTTTGTCGCTCCACGTTGTCGTGTGCAGGTCGGAGGCATCTGGGGAAACGGAGGCATCTGGGGAAACGGGACCTTCCCGCTGCCGGTGGCAGAGGAAGGGAAGGTTCCGTTTCCGAAGCCGCGCCTTTGGCGGGCCGTCGCGTAAGCAGGCCCGGGAAAGGCATTCGCGGCAAGGCGGCCTGCCTCCCTACAGGGCGCGCAGACTTGCGGAGGTATCAAGGGATGCCTCTACGGGAGTGTGTGGGACGCGAACGGACTTTTTTCCCAGTCTCTTGAGGGCGGGTCATGCCGGATTCACATGGATCATGATGTGTTTGACCTTCGGAAAGCCTTTTTCAATATCATCGTGGACGCTCTCGGCGACAGCGTGGGCTTCGTGCAGCGGCAGGTTCCCGTCAACAGCGATCTCCATTTCGATATATACGCGGCTGCCGAATTCCCGCGTGCGCAGCAGATCGATGTGAAGCACCTTGTCATGCCGCAGCGCGCAGTCGCGGATCTCGTTTTCAAAAGTCTCATCGCAGCTGCGGTCCATCATCTTATCGATAGCCTCGCGGAAGATATCGAACGCGGCTTTTCCGATGAACGCACAGATCACGACGCTCGCCAGCGGGTCAAGGATCGGGTAGCCCAACCGCGCCCCTGCAATGCCGAGGAGCGCGCCGACAGACGAGAGCGCATCGGAGCGGTGATGCCAGGCGTCGGCCATCAGTGCCTCGGAGTCGATGCGTCTGGCCGCGGCGCGTGTATACTGATACATAGCCTCTTTCACTGCGATCGACAGTATCGCAGCCGCCAGGGCCAGCACACCCGGCGTCTCAAGCGCGGCCGTGTCGCCGGTCATTTTTCGGATACCGCTGTAGCCGATAAACACGCCGGTGATCAGCAGCACGACGGACAGCACAATCGCCGCGACACTCTCGAGGCGCTCGTGGCCGTAGGGGTGCTCCCGATCCTCCGGTTTTTCGGCGAGCTTTACGCCGATGATCACAACAACCGTGCTGAACACGTCGGAGAGGGAGTGTACCGCATCGGACACCATGGCCCCCGAGCGCGCCAGCAGTCCCGCCGCCAGCTTGACTGCCGAGAGCAGCACATTGGCCAGAATGCTGATGTTTGAGACGCGGATCGCCTCCGCGGTATGCGTTTGCTGCATGAGAGTTCCTCCTTTTAGGTGAGACGCGGGTGCCAGGGCGGGCCGCCGAGGGCGTCGGCCCCTACGGGCGCGGGAAGAGGCACGAAAGAGACATCCGCGGACAGAGCTTCTGCCCGCGGATGTCTCCGCTGTCAAAGACCCGGCGCGAGTTCACCGCGCCTGCACGTATTCATAATATGCAAAGTCAAAAATCAAAATACCGCTGCATCAGGCCGATCAGCATAACGGGGACGGCAAAAATGAGCATGACGACAAAGAGCCAGCCCACACTGACGCCGCCCTGTGCGAGCAGACGCGCAAAGCACAGCAGCACGCCGAGTACAGCGCCGATTGCCGTGATCCAAAGATTCACACGCGTCGAGACATAAATGCTGCGCCCGGTATCCACCGCGTGGCTCAGCGGTCCCAGGCCGTCCAGGCATACGACCGCAGCGATATGACTGTCGGCGTCCGTCCGCTCTTCGGAGAGTGGGAAGCGTTCCTCAAAGGGTGGGAAGTCGTAGCCGTCGGTCGCGACATCGAAGAGCTCGTGCAGCAGCGCGGGCGTCACATTGAAATCGCGGATCGCGAAAACCGGGTGACGTGCTGTGCGCATGATCCCGTGCAGCGCGCGGCTGACGCCCTCGTCCGCCGTATACTCCAGATTGAAGATGCCCTTGAGCTCGTAGCGGTCGTGCTCCGGGTTTTTCACCGCCAGATATACAGCCGTGGTTCCGGCCAGCTTGCTGCCGACCATCGGCACGTTCATCAGGCGCATCAGTTCACTGCCGCCGCATAGAACCCGCTGATAGTCGATCACGCCGGAAAAGCCGCCCGGCAGGATCGCGAAGTTGTCTACCGTGCGCGTCGCGCAGCCGTTGCGCTGCATCAGTGCGGCAAAGGGCTCGCTCAGCGCACCGCCGCCTGCCATGATCAGGCTGCCGGCATAGGAGATGATATCACTGTCAGTAAAGCGGCGGTTGTCGATACGGATACGGCCAAAGGATATCGTTCCCTCGGGAAAGAGATCCCGGTCGGTGATGACCAGATTTTTGCTGACGCCGATATCGCTGGCACCGGACCAGCCCGCAACGGCCGCGCCGCTGCGGAATAGACGCACCGAGCCCATATAGAACGGCAGCGCAAAGCTCATCAGCGCCATAAACGGCACCGTCGGGCAGATCAGCACCGAGAGGATGTACATCAGATCGCTCGCGTTCTGCTTGGCGATCGCAACAACGACTGTCAGCAACAGCGTAAGCCCCAAAAGCGGGAGCGTCAGTTTTTCAAAGAGCGTCTCGTCCGGGGCGGCCTCCTCGCAGCGGCGCACGAAGCCGGACACCGGGCGTGCGGACTTGAGCAGCGTGACCGCGCCGTTTTGGGTGTCGGTCTCACCGGCGAGCGTGTAGGCGCGCTTGCCGATCGACGGCACACGCAGCGCCTTTCGCAGGCCGCGGCAGCTGGTCCACGAGGCGAGCAGCACCCCCGTCATCGAGAGGCTTGACAGGAAGCACAGCGGCAGATGTGCCGTGCTGAAGCCCGGCAGGGCCGAAAGCAGCGCGTCGAGTCCCGTGACCGTGCAGGCCAGGACAGCCGCGAAATCCACCCCGAATTTGCCGCGCACGGCATTGAGTACGCCGCCTGTCACCACATCAAGGCAGAGCAGCATGATCGCCAGCTGCAATATGAGACAAAACAGGCTTGCCACCGGGGTGGAATTGAGCTTTGCCGTCACCGGCAGGCCCAGCGATATCCACCCCTGCGCCAGCAGCAAAATGCCGCAGATGCGCAGACGCATGCGCTGCGCGCGCAGGAAGCTGCCGTAGTATTTTGACGCCGCACCCGGTTCGACCTCTTTGCCGAGATCCTCGTCGTCCTCCTCGGCCACAAGCGTGTTTTGCAGTCCGCGGCGGAAGCCGTAAAAGGTGCCGACGATCAGGCCGGTCACATAGTCCTTGAAGGTGCGGGGGAATTCGTCGGCCTTTTGTGTGCGCTTCTTCCCGCCGCCGGTCAGCGGTTTTTCATCATAATCGTCGTCCTCGGCATATACGGCAGGACCCGCACTTGTATCGGGGAATACCGAGGCATAGGGCGCGCTCTCGGCCGCCATGCGTTTGCTCCAGGCCGGGCGGATCGCGCTCTCGTCATCATCCCGGGGTGAGGACTGCGGTGCCTTCTTCGCGGGTTCGTCCGGCTGCGGTTCATCCTCCGCAGCTGCGGCAGACGGGGGAAACGGCTCCTCGTCCTGCCTCGCTTCAACAGCCGGGGCCATCTCCTCTGCGCTGTCTGCGACACGCGGCGTCACGTCCGCCGCCGGATGCGCGCCGGACACAAAATCCGGCTGCAGATCGGCATAGGGGTCGCTGAGCGGCTCGACCGTCTCCGCTTCGGCAGCGGCGCGATCATCTGTCGGTTCGCTCTCGCTCTCCGGCAGTTCGTCTTCGGCGCTGGTCCGCCAGGCATCGTGCCGTCCGGCTTTCCCGGCGCTGTGTCGCCCGGAGGAAACCGCCGGCGCAGCTTCCGCGTCGATCTGCTCGCCGGGCAGCACAAGCTCATCGGGCTGCGGCGCGGGATAGCGCGTCACGGCATCGTCGGCCTCTGCCTTCTGCTTTCCGACAAAAGCGGTATTCTCAAAGCGCTTTTTCAGCTTATCCAAAAAACCGAACTTCGGCGGGGCATCGGGGGTCTCGTCATCCTCGCTGTCCTCGTCCTTCTCAGGCGCATAGCTCGGGATAACCTCGCTGCGCGATGTGCGCGGCACATAATCCGCTTCCGCGCTCAGATCGAGCTCTTTCCCGCCGTAGCGAAAGCCGTGTTTCCCGCGATCGCCGCCCATAAAGAAGCCGGGATTCACCTCCTGCTCGTGCCGGGCGCGCGGCTGCGCTTCGCCGCGGCGGAACGCGGCCACATAATCGCGAACCTGGTCGGCTGTCGGGCGCTCAAAGCGACGCGTCCGGTCGGCATCCGAGGCGCTCTCGTCCGCCGCTGCGGAGGTATTGAACACCTGCGTGCGGTCAGCATCCGGCACTTCGGCCGGTACGGGTGCGGACGGCGCCGTTTCGGCTCGCGTGTACTCGGCCAGAATATCGTCGATCGAGTATGCGTCTCTATTCAGATTGTCAAGACCGGGTTTCTGGTCCATGTCATCAAATCCTTTGATCAATCAGGGATTGCTGCGCTGTCTGAGTACCTCGTACATCGTAACAGCAGCCGCAGCGGAGGCGTTGAGGGAGTTAAGCTGTCCCTTCATTGGCAGACTGACGATGAAATCGCAGTTCTCGCGCACCAGGCGGCCCATCCCGTCGCCCTCCGAGCCGATCACCAGCGCGACAGCGCCGGAAAAATCGGTATGCCAGAGGTCCTTTTCCCCATCGGCGGCCGTGCCGTAGATCCACACGCCGCGATCCTTCAGCTCTTTGAGGACCGCGGGGATGTTCGGCACGCGCGCCACGGCCATATGCTCGGCGGCACCGGCGCTGGCCTTGTCCACAATGGCCGTCAGCCCCGCGCTGCGGCGCTTGGGAATGATGACGCCGTGCACGCCCGCGCACTCGGCACTGCGGATGATGGCGCCCAGATTATGCGGGTCGCTGATTTCGTCGCAGACGACGAGGAAGGGGCTCTCCCCTCTCTCCTCGGCAATGGCAAAGATCTCGTCCACCGTGACAAAATTCTTCACCGCACAGAGCGCGATCACGCCCTGGTGTGCCTTGGTGCGGCTCATAAAGTCGAGCTTGCGGCGGTCGCACTCGACCACCACGATCCCCTTGTCACGCGCTTTAGAGGCAATATGGCCCAGGGTTTTGTCCACATCGCCCTTGTTGATATATATTTTATCGATGCTCCGGCCGGCCCGCAGCGCTTCGATCACCGCGTTGCGCCCCTCGATGAGTTCGTTCTCGATCTCGCCGGTCTGTCCGTTTGTTCTCTCTTCCGACATAATAGTTCTCCATTTTTTAATACGTTCATGTTATCATATCACATTGTTTCCCAAACGAAAAGAGCTTTTTACCGTTTTGCAAAAATTTCTTTTTGAATCGGCGTGTGTCTTACACATTTCTTTACATTTTTCCCGTAGACAATCCCTGTACATCGGGTTATGATATAGATAACAAGAAAAAGGAGCTACGCAATCATGAAAGACCCCATGCGCTCGGTTGAGCGCTTCTGCGCTCAGCACCCGAACTTCGGCATCCCCAATCTGATGCGCTATATTGCCATCGGCAGCGGTATTTTCTGGATCGTGGGGCTCATTAACCCCGTGCTGCTCAGCTACATGGCCTTCTCCCCCGCCGCCATCTTTCACGGGCAGATCTGGCGGCTGGTCACCTTCCTGCTCTACCCGCCCGACACCGGCTATCTTGCGCTGATCGCGGTGTATTTTTACTACTGGATCGGCACAAATCTTGAAAATGCCTGGGGCACCGGGGCATTCACGATCTACTTTTTCTCCGGCGCGATCCTGACGGCACTCTTCGGTGTGCTGGTTTATCTGCTGCTCGGGATCTCGTTCCCGATGACGGCGGAATATATCTATCTCGCGATGTTTTTCGCCTTCGCGGTGCTGTTCCCGGATATGGAGGTGCTGCTGTTCTTCATCCTGCCGGTCAAGATCAAATATCTTGCAATCCTGGACGCCGTCTTTTTTGTGCTGAGCATCTTCACCTACTCTTTCCCGATGAATTTGCTGCCCGTTGTCGCCACGCTGAACTTCCTGATCTTCTGCGGCGGCGAGCTTTGGCGGCGCGTCCAGTTCCGACGCCCGAAGGGCAACACCATCAACTTCCGCCGGGAGAGCGCGCGCATCCGCCGCGAGCAGCAGGCCAAGCTGTACACACACAAGTGCTCGGTCTGCGGCCGCACCGATGTGACCAATCCCGAGCTTGAATTCCGCTACTGCTCGAAATGCGCCGGGTACCACTGCTTCTGCATGGAGCACATCAACAACCACATTCACTTTACCGAGTGACGCTTCCCATACGGACGGCAGCCCCGCTCTTCGGTCAAAGACCGGAGGGCGGGGCTGCGTTTTTTGATGGCGGGGATACCGTCCCCTGCCGCTCTATGCGCTTTACGTGAAGAAGGCTTCCAGCGCGGAGGCGACCGCCGCTTCGATCTGTTCCGCCTCATCGCGGTCGGCGGCGCTGATGCTGATATAGGCCTTCATCTTCGGCTCGGTACCCGAAGGGCGGACGACGACGGAGCAGTTGTCCGCAAGAAGGAACTTCAGCACGTCGGACTTGGGCAGACCGTCAAGGCCCTCGCCATAGTCGAGCGTCCGGAGCACCTTCTTCGGGCCGATCGCTGTGAGACCGGCGCGGAAGGCCGCCATAATGCTCTGCATCTTTGCGAAACCGGCCGAGCCCTCGAAGGTGTAGCTGTGCAGCGTGTTGAGGCAATAGCCGTACTGTGCATAGAGCTCGTTGAGCTTTTCGAGCAGGCTGACACCGCGCGTTTTATAGAAGGCGAACATCTCGCAGATCATGAAGGCCGCGTCGACTGCGTCCTTGTCGCGCACATAGGAGCCGGTCAGGTACCCGTAGCTCTCCTCAAAGCCGCAGATGTAGGCGTCGGCTCTCCCCTGCCGCTCGAGGCGGCCGATCTGCTCGCCGATGAATTTAAAGCCCGTCAGCACGTTGACAGTCTCGACGCCGTAGTGGGCGGCAATGCGCTCGGCGAGATCCATCGTCACAATGGTCTTGACAAAAACCGGCTGCTCGGGCATTTTTCCATGCCGTGTGCGCTGTGCGCAGATGAAGTCGAGCAGCAGCAGACCCACCTCGTTGCCGCTGAGCAGACGGTACGAGCCGTCCGCGGCCTTGACGGCGATGCCGCAGCGGTCGCAGTCCGGGTCGGTCGCGAGCAGCAGATCGGCCTTGACCTCCTCGGCCTTGCGGATGCCGAGCTCCATGGCCTCGCGGATCTCGGGGTTCGGGTAGGGGCAGGTCGGGAAACGGCCGTCCGGCTGCTCCTGTTCGGGCACGACGGTGATATTCGTAAAGCCCGCTTCGCGCAGCGTGCGCGTCACAGGCTTCAAGCCCGTGCCGTTGAGCGGCGAATAGACGATCGAAACGCGGCGGTCGATCTCGTCGCCAAAGAGCACCGACTGGGCCTTGACCTCTTCCACGAAGGCCGTGTAGACCTCCGGTGCGATATAGTCGATCAGGCCGCGGGCCATGCCGTCGGCAAAGTCGATGCGGCGCACGCCGTCAAAGACGTCGATGGCTTCGATCTCGCGGAGGATGGCGTCGGCCGCCTCGGTCGTGATCTGGCAGCCGTCGGCGCCGTAGACCTTGTAGCCGTTATACTTGGAGGGGTTGTGCGAGGCCGTCACCATGACGCCCGCGGCGCAGCCGAGTGCGCGCACCGCGTAGCTGAGACAGGGCGTCGGCATCAGCTCGGTATAGATCGAAACGTGGATGCCGTTGGCCGCAAACACGCCCGCGGCCACGCGGCTGAACAGGTCGGACTTGATGCGGCTGTCATACGAGACGGCGATGTGCCGCGCCTCTGCCGGGAAGCTTTTCAGCACATAGTTTGCCAGCCCCTGCGAGGCCTTTGCCACGGTATAGACGTTCATACGGTTGGTGCCGGCGCCGATCACGCCGCGAAGGCCGCCGGTGCCGAAGGCAAGATCCCGGTAAAAAGCATCCTCCATAGCTGCGGCGTCCATGGCTTTCAGTTCCCGCTCCAGATCTGCGTCATCCGCGGCGCGCTCGCACCAGCGGCGGTATTCCGGTTCATAGTCTTTCATTTTGTTTCACTATTTCCTTTTTGTTTCGTAATTGATTAGCAGCTTATTCTCAAAAGCTGCGCCATGCCGTGTACGCTGTATTCGACAGAATTGGCCGGGACAAAGATGCTGTCCCCGCGGAAGAAGTTCAGCCGCTCGTCGGCCGTATCCCCCCAGCTGATCGTCCCGCAGCCCTCGATGCACAGCAGGGCACGGAAGGTGTTGGGCTTGGCTTTAAAGCGGGCCAGGCCGCGGCAGCGCTGCGTATCCACGGTGATCTTTTCCACCTGGAACCAGGGGCAGCGACACAGCAGTTCGATCATCGTCCCGGGGCGAAAGCGCACGACTTCCATCGGCTGGCGCGGTGCGGCGCTGCTGCGGAGGTTTGCCACCTCCAGCGCCCGCTCTACATGCAGCGGCCGCTTTTCGCCGTTTTTGTCAACACGGTCATAGTCATACAGGCGGTAGGTGATATTGGAGCTCTCCTGCACCTCGGCGACAAGACAGCCCGCGCCGAGCGCGTGCACCTGGCCCGCGGGGATGTAGAATACGTCGCCCTTCCTCACCGGGACCTTCTGCAGATGGCGCAGCAGTGTGCCGTCGGCGATGCCCGCGCGGACCGTCTCGCGGTCGGTGTCGTGCAGGAAGCCGTAAATCAGGTGCGCCCCTTTCGCGGCCTCGACCACGTACCACATTTCGCTCTTGCCGCGCGCACCGTGCTCGTGGATACGTGCATAGTCGTCGGAGGGGTGTACCTGTACCGAAAGGTCGTGCCGCGCGTCGATAAATTTCACAAGCACCGGCAGCTCCGCGCCGTCCGGCAGGTTCGTGCCCAGATAGTCCGGATGCAGCGCAAGCAACTCGCGCAGCGTCAGCCCCGCATAGGGGCCGCTGCGCACGACGCTCTCCCCGTCCGGGTGGGTCGAGCACTCCCAGGTCTCGGCCAGCGGAGAGCAGTCGAAATTTTTATTAAAATCGTCGTTCAATCGCTCGCCGCCCCAGAGATAGTCCTTGCCGCTCGGCGCGAGCAGAAAGGGCGCGCGCTCAGTACTCGAGCTCAAACTTGCGCTTGTCATGAACGCTGATCTCCCTGCCGAGCTGCAGCTCGAGCACCTTGAGCTCGGTATCGGCCAGGATCGTATGGCGGCAGCCCGCCTGCATCGTGATGACGTCGCCGGGCTTGACCGGGCGTTCCATGCCATCCACGATGACCCTGCCGCTGCCCGACATGATATTCCATACCTCGTCGCGGTGCTCGTGGCTGTGGTAATTCATGTGCTGACCGGCCTTGACCGTGGCCAGGATCGTCATGCTCCCCGGCTGTACGTCCAGCACACGGAAGCTGCCCCAGGATTTTTCGGCAAACATGATCTGCTGGTCAAGCTTGTCCACGATCGGCTTGATGCGGCTCGAGCTCTCGGCGTCGGATACGAGAATGCCGTCGGACGAAGCCGAGACGATCACATCCTTCAATCCCATGCAGACGATCGGCAGGTTCAGCTCGTTGACAACGTAGACGTTCTCGCAGCGATCCAGCACCGCATTGCCAAGTACAGGCTCGTCCATGGCCTCGGTCAGCGTGTTCCAGGTGCCGATATCCTTCCACTCGCCGGAGAAACGCTGGACCTGGATCTTGTCCTCCCGCTCGACCACCGCGTAGTCGAAGCTGATTTTCGTGAGCGTGTCATATTTGGCGAAGAGATCCTCGTAGTCGGTAAAATCGATGAGCTCGTGCGCCTTGCGCAGCACATAACCCAGCCGGTAGGCGAAAACGCCGCCGTTCCAGAGCGCACCCTGGGCGATATAGCGCTTGGCGGTCTCCACGTCCGGCTTCTCCTTGAAGGTGGAGACAAAGCTGGTCTCATCCGTGCTTTTGGGGATGATGTAGCCGTATTTCTCGCTCGGATGGGTGGGCTCGATACCCATGAGGACCAGGTTGGCCTCGCCCTTCGCGGCCTGCGCGTCCAGCCGCCGCAGGGCCTTAAAATAGTCGTCGTTGACGTAGGGATCCACCGGGCAGACGACCACGCTCTCGTCCTCGCCCACGCCCTGCACGTCGTGCAGATAGGCCGTGGCCAGGGCAATAGCCGGGAAGGTATCGCGGCGGCAGGGCTCGACGCTGATGCCGACGCTCTCACCGAGCTGGTTGTGGATGGCCGAAACCTGGGTCTTTGAGGTGGCGATCGTCACCTTTGCGTCGCCGTCGATCTTCTTGATCTGGCGGTAGACGCGCTGCACCATCGACTCACGCTCGCCCTCGGGGGTCTTGAAAATCTTGATAAACTGCTTGGAGCGGATGTCGTTGGAAAGCGGCCACAGGCGTTTGCCCGATCCGCCGGACAGCAGAACGATGTTCATAGGTTTCTCCTTTTCGGGACAGGAGAGCGTCTCCTGTCCCAAGTTTTTTACTCGATCAGCGATTTGAGAAAAGCGATGGATTCCTCGTTGGCCTGGATGCTCTCCACCCAGTCGATATAGCCGGTGTTGAACACGTGCTGGAGCTTGTTCTCCTGCTGTTCGTACACATGGAACTCATGCTCGATGCCCTTCTCGGTCAGCCACTGGTCAAAGGCCACCGCCTGCTCATACAAAATCGCATCCTGCGGCGTCGTGATGATGAACATTTTCGGATAGGTCTCGGGATCGATCAGAGAGAAGAGATCGACCTCCTCCACGGCGCTGTCCATCAGCACTTCTTCGGTGATCCGCCCGGCCATGAACTTTTTGAAGCCGGAGCCGTTGACCAGATCCTCACGCAGCTCAAGGATATCCACCTCCGGGCAGGTGAGCACGCCACCCCTGACGGTGTAGGACGGAGCGGTCAGGCCGAACTTCTCCTGCAGCTCCGGCTGGCTGAGTATGGTCATCGTAAGGTTGGCCAGATAGCCGCCAGCGCTGTCGCCGGTCATGACGACGCGACTGAGGTCGAGGGCATACTCCCCGGCATGCGCATCGACCCAGGCGAGCGCGGCAAAGATGTCTTTCTCAATGTTCTGGAAGCTGCCCGCCGCGGGCATGAGCGTATAGTTGATGGACACAACATTGAAGCCGCTGTCCGCGAGGAGCTGGCTGTAGGGCTCGTCGTTGGCCTGATTGCCGCCGAAGAAACCGCCGCCGTGGATGCGGAGGATCACAGGCCGGGGCTCCGTGTCCGCAATAACGCCGTAGATATTCAGCAGGTGGGCGCTGTCGCCGTCGTCGATATAGGGGATATCGGCCGCGGCGGCAAGAGACGGCACCTCGTCGTCCGCAAAGGCGGCGATAGTCCCGCAGGCAGCAAGCAAGGTCAGGCACAGGAGCAGCGAAAGCAGTTTTTTCATGGTTCTGTTTTCCTTTCTATTTATGCGGCGTCGGCCGTCTCGATCCCGGCAGCATCGCAGATGCTCCTATACACGAAGCTGCCAAAGGCATCCCGGCAGACCCCCAATGATTGGTATTTACATTATAGCGAAAAGCATAGGCAGGTGTCAAGCGCATGCGGCCAACGTCATGCCATTCAATGCAGCAGTTGTATCAAAACCATATAGACAACCGTGCCGGAGAGGATGCTCAGGAGAGAATTGCGCTTCCAGACCTGGGCGGCGACCACGCAGGCGACCGCCAGGAACTCGGGAATGGCAAACGGCGGCGACAAAAGCGAGACATCCTTCAGGCAATAAATCACCAGCATGCCGATGATGGCCGGCGGCAGCACGCGGCCGAGATAGGCCACATAGGGCGGCGTCCGACTTTTGAAGGCGAGGAAGGGCAGGGCTCGCAGGCCGATCGTCACGATCGACATGGTCGCGATCAAAAGGGCTGCTCTCATGCCGCACTCTCCTCCCGTCCGCGCAGGAGCGTCAGTGCCAGCGTGATGCCAAGCATCGCGGGGATCAGGAATCGCTCCGGCCCGAATACCAGCAGACACAACAGCGTACACAGTAAGCCGATGAGCGCCGGTACATGTTCCTTTGTGTTCAGCCACTGTTCGGTAAACGAAGCAATAAACAGCGCCGTCATGGAAAACTCGATCCCCTCTGTCGAAAACGGCAGGGCCGCGCCTAGAAGACTCCCCAGGATGCTGCCGGCGACCCAATAGCTGTGGTTGAAGAGAGACAGCAGAAAGCGATACCGGTTCCCGTCGGTGCCTTCCGGGGTCTTCCTGTCGCACAGCAGCGAATAGGTCTCGTCCGTCAGCGCAAAGATCAGATAGGGCTTGGCTTTTCCGGTATTTTTGTAGGTCTCGATCATCGAGATGCTGTAAAAGAGGTGGCGGGCGTTCACCATGACCGTGGTGAGAACGGTCGTCAGCAGCGAGGCGCCGCCGCTGAGCAGCCCGACCCCCACATATTGCATGGAGCCTGCATAAATGAACAGACTCATGGCCGCCGCCCACCAGACGCCGTATCCGGCATTGCGCAGCAGAATACCGAAGCCCATGCCCAAAATGAGATACCCGGCCAGAACAGGAATCGAGCTGTAAAACGCCTGTTGGACGGTTTTTCTATCTTTCTCCGATAACGCTTTAAAATGCACGTGCGATCAGCCTTTCTGTCTGCCCGGTTTATTGGTGTCTTTCTCTCCAGAGCGCCTCCAGCCGGGCGATCCGCTCGGGATCGCGGCGGCGCAGCGTCTCACGCAGTGCCTCGCGCCGCGCGCGGATCAGCGGCAGCACCCAGGAGCTCCCCTGCTCCTGCAGCGCCTCCAGCCGCGCCCGGAGGCGTTCGATCCGCTCTTCATAGGCGCGCAGCCGCTCCTTCGTCAGCTTTCCATCCTGCAGCAGCGCGTCGAGCTGGGATTCGATACGGTCGAGCAGCGCCTCCTCGTCGGCGAGCGAGAGCCACGCAAAGCCGATATGCCGCTCGGCGTCGAACAGCTCCTGCTCGGATTCAAAGTGCTTTGTCAGCTCCGCCGAGACCGCCGCGGCGATCCGCTCGAGCTCGGCCTCGGTCTCATCACCGAAGAGCCATTCGAGCTCCGCGCGCTCCTGCCGCGGCGCCGCAGGCGCTGTGTCGCGGCTTACCTCCCTTGCTTCCAGGGGAAACGGTTCTGTGACGCCCGCATCGCGCAGCGCACCGGCGGCGGTGCGCCGGACCGAGCCGCGGCGCATCAGTTCGACAGCGCCGTACTGTCTCAGCTGGTCGTTGACCGCGCCGACATGGCCGGTCAGGTAGAGGCGGATGCCGCGAGCGCGCAGACTCTCCTCAAGCAGCAGGACGCGCTCGGCGGCCGTGATGTCGATATTTCCGATGCCGCGCCCGTCGACGATCACCTGTCTGGTGTCGGGACGGATCGCAGACTCGATATCATCACGGAAGGTGTCGATGTTGGCGAAAAACAGATTGCCGCTGAAGCGGTACAGCACCGTATGGCGGATCGGCCGGGCCGCCGGATTGCGCTTGAGGTCATAATAGCCCTCGTGCCCTTCGATCACACCGAGAAAGGCGCGCGGCGGGACGACTGCCCGCACCACGACCGCAAAGAAGGACAGCAGCACGCCGACGATCACGCCGCCCATCGTACCGAGCAGCAGCACCCCGAAAAAGGCTGCGAGGAAGATCATGAACTCCTGTTTATTCGCCGCATAGAGTTTTTTTGCCATCGGGATTTCGAGAATGCCGATCAGCGCGGAGATGACGATCCCGGTCAGTACAGGGACAGGCATTAACTGAAGCAGCGGCGTACCGAAGAGCAGCACCAGCAGCATCACGGCGCTCGCCACTATGCTCATCAGCTGCGAGCGGCAGCCGTACTGATCGGCCAGACCCGCGCGCGAGACGCTGCCGTTGACCGGGCAGCAGCCGACCGCCGCCGCACAGAGCTCGGCCGCGGCATAGGCCAGGAGCTCGCGGCGCGTGTCGAGCGTGTCCCGGTACTTCATCGCATAGTTGTTGCTGGCCAGCAGCGTCTGCGCCATGACGACCAGCGCCACGGTGAGACTGCAGGTCACACACGCGCCAAGCCGCCCGGCAACCAGAGCGATCTTCGGCATGATCAGCCGCGGCAGTCCAGCCTCGGTCGCGGGCAGCAGCTTTACGCCCATCGACTCAAGCGGCAGCAGCGCCGCGAGCAATACCGAGAGCAGCAGCAAAATCACGGACAGCGGGATCTTCGGTGCCGCCTTCCGCCCGAGCTGAATGATGAGAACCGTTCCGAGACCGAGGCAGGCCGAGAGCGGATGGAATTTGGGCAGCTCGCCGATCAGGTGCAGCAGCAGCGCCGGCAGCTCGCCGGTGCCCGGGTCGCCGCCGAAGAGCTTCGGTATCTGCATGAGGATGATCGTCGCGCCGACGCCCGAGATAAAACCGCCCATCACCGGGCCGGAGATGTACTTGACCACACGTCCCAGCCGAAGCGCCCAGAAGACCAGAAACCAAACGCCGACCAGCAGACTGATGACCGGCACCAGACCCAGCGCCTCCTCAGAGCCCAGCGTCAGCCCCATGGTGCCGAGCGCACTGCCGACCATGACCGCGGGCATGGCGTCCACACCGACGACGAACTGCGGAGAGCTTGTCAGCAGTGCGAAGGCGAGGATCGGCAGCAGCGAGCCATACAGGCCGTACACTGCGGGCAGTCCGGCAATCTGGGCATAGCCCATCGAGATCGGTATCGAGACCAGGCCCACCACGACGCCCGCGAGGATATCCGCGCCCGGTTGTTTCATGTTGATTTTTGTCAAGGTCTGTCCCCTCCCTCTTCTGATTCCCGCCATAAAACAGCGCTCATACGCCGTATTTTTTAGAATTATACCAAAACCCAGTCCGGATGACAATGCAGGATTTACTATGAAAGCTGGCGCTTCCATAGTATTTTGAATAGCGCGTTTTTCTCGCCCCTTGCGGGGCAGCCGAAAAACATGCGCATTAATCCCCCTGCGCC
>ONNS01000045.1 GCA_900319275.1 uncultured Eubacteriales bacterium | reverse complement strand
TGTTATAGGTTTTTTCGGCTCTGCTCGACAGGGCTTGGTTTTTGCGGCCTTTTTCAGGGGCTTACCCCTTCTTTTTTCGCATTAACCGTCCCCTGTCCCTATTCCCGAAAGAGTGTAACTATAATATTTGAAGAGAGGTTTTGGAAATGGAGAGAAGCAGATATCACGCAGATGTTGCAACATCACTTTACGAACTTGGAAAAGCAGCAATAGGTGGGGTTGCATTAACGGCTGACGAGATTTCTAACGGTGGGTTTGCTGATGCTGTCATGAAAATCGTAACTATTTATTTCAAAGATTCTTCTCTCACGGCAGAATATGGCGCTAAGGTTGCGATATTTAACCGCCGCAGTTTTCTCGAATTAGAACAGACGGAAATTGAGGAACAGAAGCGGATCGTAGACGAACTGTGGGATATGGTTAAAGCGCAAAGGACATACAGTTGCAACGGTCATTCATAATAGAAAAGCGGGGAGTGTTAAATATGAAATATATGGGTTTGGGATGGGTCTGGTTTCTTTCTATTCTTGGCTTTATAATGGCGTTTATTCTTTTGGGTTTTATAAGCATGTTTGTTGATGTTAATAAAGAAATACATAATAGAAAGCATCATATCAATTTCATTGACAGTATTGATTCCGGGTCTCGGCTGGCGTGGCTAAAAATCCTGAGCCTCTGTGGCCTGCTCGGGAACATTGGAATGGTAGTCTTTTTTGGTATTCATGACGCTCTATCAATGGAAGGTATCAAATTATTCATTTGCCTTATCATCTTTTGTGCTGTTCTATTTTGCATCTCTCTAATTCTTATTTGGGCTTCGCGTGTAAAGTATCAAAAGACACATCCGCATTGGCGGGAAGCAGACTTTTATGATTTGTGCGTAAAAGAAGGGGTTTCGTCAGCGGAGAGCAAAGCAGACGTGGCCCGCGCGCGCCTTGTTGCCAAAAAGTATTCCATTTCTGTTCCTGAAGATGATGATAGATTTATTTCTTTCTTCCGGCGAGGACAAGAGATTGTTCTGAATGAGGAAAAACAGGCAGAAGATAGCGCAAAAGAAAAAGACCTTGAAGAAGAAAGAGTAAAAGAATACAGCGAAAAAATAGGACGGGAGCGCTTTACGGTTTTTACCGGACAGGAAAAAAGAAATCGTATGCTCCAATACGAAATAGATGTCTGTCAGAACGCAATTTCCGAAAACAAAAGCAGCAACTCATCCTCTCCGTTTTTAAAAGAAGAAAGCTGGGGGCTTGCAGGCGGGATTGCCAGTGGAATTGCCGGGCCGGCTGCCGGACTTGCTGCAGCAGCGGATACGATGGCGTATAACCAGCAGGTCAGAGAATATAACCAAGCTGTTGCACAGTTTTATGCTTTGGCAGCAGCACAAGGATTAGGCGGGTATACATCTCCATCAAGCACGAGGGAGTATTACGAAAAACGAATAAAAGAACTAAAGAAGAGACAGGAAGAGACTGCTTTGAAACTTGTGGATGAAGACTGTGACATTCGGGAATTGTTTCAGCACCTGCATTTTTCAGAGGAAGAGTTATCCATTTCAAAAACAGGTTCAGTCAGAGTTTCTGTGAAGGTGTCGGCAGATGCGCTTTATGTATTTGAGTCTGTTCCGGCAGTCATTGACGGATACGTCAGAGCCAAAATAAAGGAAAAGGGAAAAACAGTCGGGTCTGCTAAATTGTGTTTTCCGCTTTCCGGCGTTTCAGATAAAGGCTGTACGGTTTATGGCATTTGTACGGATCTTAATGATTTAGATGCCGTATATTCTGTGAGCTTTAAGCCGGGAAAACTCTGGCTGATCGAGGCGGGTTGATTCCTGAAAAACTCTTATCCGGATTTAGAAAAGAAAACCTCTAAAACAAAGAGCGCGCTTATTCGCCGCCATACGGCGGCAAAAGCGCGCTCGTTGTTTCTCGTATCCTTTTTTATTGACAAAAGCTGTATGCTTTTGTAGAATATGCTTGCCCGCAAGGGTAAGGCGTTGCCAAGCGTAAAAAGGCGGTTCCGCTACACTCCCGGAAGGGAGGTGTCGCTATGCCAATTACATTGACGTTTCATGTATGGAAATACACGATCACCGTCACCGTAAAAAGCAGAAACCGCCACTCGGCCAAGTGACGGTTTCTATTGCTAAAATAAAACCTTAACTTTGGGCGGAGCCGCTTTTCGGCAACGCCTTTTCTGTTTATATTATAGCGGCTTAGGATGATGCTGTCAAGGTATTTGAACTCGATCTTCCGCAAAGAAAGCGCGCTCATTGCAATGCTAAATCAGTATTCTTCGTGGTATTCCTCGTACCGGTGGTCGCTCTGATGCCGGCTGAGATCGCGCAGCTCCTTCTGCATCGCGCGCAGCTCCTGCCGCAGCGCGGTTAGCTCGGCGCTGACGGGGTCGGAGACGTGGATCTGGTCGACGGCCTCGACATAGTCGACCTTCTGGCCGTTGATGCGCGTGATCTTGGCAGGGACGCCGACGGCCGTGGCGTTGGCCGGGACGCTCTGCAGCACGACCGAGCCCGCGGCGATGCGGGCGTTGTCGCCCACGGTGAAGGGGCCGAGCAGCTTGGCGCCGGTGCCGATCAGCACATTGTTGCCGATCGTCGGGTGGCGCTTGCCGCAGTCCTTGCCGGTGCCGCCCAGCGTGACGCCGTGGTAGATCAGGCAGTCGTCGCCGATCTCGGCGGTCTCGCCGATGACGATGCCCATGCCGTGGTCGATGACCAGACGCTTGCCGATCGTGGCGCCGGGGTGGATCTCGATACCGGTGCGGCGGCGGCTCGCCTGCGAGATCCAGCGGGCGAGAAATTTGAGATTGTGGGTATAGCACCAGTGGGCCCTGCGGTGGCTGCGCACGGCCTTGACGCCGGGGTACAGCAGCAGGATCTCCAGCGCCGAGCGGGCGGCCGGATCGCGGGCCTTATAGGCGGCGATCAGCTCGCGTGCTTCCTGAAACATATTTCATTCACTCCCTGTCGTATTCTATGAGATGCACTCACAGACTGCGACATCGGCAGGCATGAACCATAGCGGCCTCCGCATTCTCTTATTGTGTCAGATGATTCGCGGGAGGAGCAAGCTCCTCCCCTACGAAGATGGAGGGACTATTTCACAGCCCGCAGTATTACAGCTCGTCGGTATCGAGCAATATCGTGACCGGCCCGTCGTTCTGGGAGATCACCTGCATGTCCGCGCCGAAAACGCCGGTCTCGACGTGCAGACCGTGCGCGCGCAGCCCCTCGATCACGCGCTCGTAGAGCGGGATCGCCGTGTCGGGGCGGGCGGCGCGGATAAAGGCGGGGCGGCGGGAGCGGCAGTCGGCAAACAGCGTGAACTGGCTGATGAGGAGCACCTCATTCCGTCCGGCCTTTTCCAGATTCAGATTCATCTTGCCGTTTTCGTCCTCAAAGACCCGCAGCCCGACGATCCGGTCGACGATTTTATCGGCCTGCGGCGTGCTGTCGTCGTCGCGGACGCCCAGCAGCACCAGAAAGCCGCCGCCGATCTGACCGTGCACCGCACCGTCGATGACGACGGAGGCGCTTTTGACCCGTGTGACAACCGCGCGCATGACTTACATGTGCTCCGGTGCCGAGACGCCGATCAGGTACAGGGCGTTTTTCAGTGTGATCTTCACGGCCGTGACAAGCCCCAGGCGCTCGTTCGTGAGTTCGGGATCCTCGGGGATGTTGACCTTGGTGGAGTTATAGTAGCTGTGGAACACCTTCACGAGCGAGAGGATATAGTCGGCCAGCTTGTTGGGCTTGCGCAGCAGTGCGTCGTTCGCAACCTCCGAGGGGAACTCGCCGATCATTTTCAGCAGCTGCAGCTCCTTCTCGTCGGTCAGGCGCGTGTAGCTTTCAACCTGGTGGAAGGCCGGGATCTTCGGGTTCGAGAGGATCGAGCACATACGCGAGTGGGCGTACTGGGCGTAGTAGACCGGGTTGTCGTTGTCCTGCGAGCGGGCCAGCTTCAAATCGAGATCCATGTGCGTCGACACGTCCTTGCTGGCGAAGAACCAGCGGGCGGCGTCCACGCCGATATCCTCGCAGAGTTCGCGGATCGTGATGGCGTTGCCGGTGCGCTTGGACATCTTGACCTCGACGCCGTCCTCGACCATGCGCACCATCTGGATCAGGTCGACCTGCAGCGTGTCCTTCGGATAGCCGAGCGCCGTCAGCGCGGCCTGCATGCGCGTGATGTAGGAGTGGTGGTCGGCGCCCCAGAGGTCGATCAGCGTCGAGTAGCCGCGCTCGACCTTGTGGACGTGGTTGGCGATATCCGGCGTCAGATACGAGAGCGTACCGTCGCTCTTGCGCAGCACGCGGTCCTTGTCGTCGCCGAAATCGGTGCTCTTGAACCACAGCGCGCCGTCCTTTTCATACAGCAGACCGAGCGCGTTCATCCGATCGAGACACGCGTTGATGCGCTGGCGGTTGTTTTCATAGAAGAAGGTCTCGTGCATCCAGGACTGGATCGTCACGCCGTAGAGTTTCAGATCGCGGTCGATCTTTGCAAGTTCGCGGGTCTTGCCCTCCTGCATGAAGTACTCGAGACGCTCTTTGGGGTCGGCGCTCAGCCACTTGTCGCCGTCGCGCTCGGCGATGTCGATCGCGATCTGGCGCACGTCCTCGGCGTGATAGCCGTTTTCGGGCAGGGGATATTCCTTGCCGAAGTGCTCGAAATAGCGGGCGACCAGGCTCTCACCCAGCATGACGATCTGGTTGCCGGCGTCGTTGACGTAGTATTCGCGCAGCACATCGTAGCCGCTCGCTTCCAGCAGGCGGCAGATGCTGTCGCCCCAGGCGGCGTTGCGGGCGTGGCCGCAGTGCAGCTCACCGGTCGGGTTGGCCGAGACCCACTCCACCAGCACGCGCTTGCCGTTTCCGGCGTTATTCTTGCCGAAGTCGTCGCCCGCGGCGATGACCTGATTGATCAGGGCGGACAGCGCCTCGCTCTTGAGCTTGAAGTTGATAAAGCCGGGTTTGGCGACCGTGACGCTCTCGGCCTCGGGCAGCAGCTCCTGCAGCTTTTCGGCCAGCGGCTCGGCGATCTGCAGGGGGCTGCGGTGCAGCGTGCGCGCCAGCTTCATCGCGGTGCTCAGCGCATAGTCGCCGAGCTTCGGGTCCTTCGGCGTCTCGACGGTCACGATCGCGTCCTCAGCCTCAATGTCAAACAGATTGCGGACAGCCTCGCGCGCCGCGGCGCTGATCTTCCGCTCAAAATCACTCATAGGATTATCCTCCGTGGATTTTTACATGATAGTTAACAGAGTTACTATACCACAGATTTGAAAATACGCAAGGAAAGTTTTGCAATACGCGGAGGGTATGATATACTCTATATAAAATATGGACCGACAGGAGGGCGCGACATGGAACATCGGGAAAACTGGACACAGCAGGGGATCGCCGAGCTTGTGGAGGCGCAGCGCACCTTTTTCACCGCGAATCAGACGCTGGACGTGGACTGGCGGCTTGCACAGCTGAAAAAACTGAAGAGCGCGATCATGTCCCACCGCGCCGCGCTCGAGGCGGCGCTGCGCGCCGATCTCGGCCGCACGGCGGAGGAGGCCTATATGCTGGACATCGGCACCAGCATCGCCGAAATCAACGAGACGGTCGCCTCGCTGCGGCGCTGGGCCAGGCCCGAGACACACTGGAGCGGGCTCATGTGCTTTCCGAGCACCGTCACCAAGGTCTACAAGCTGCCCTACGGTGTCAGCCTGATCGTCAGCCCCTTCAACTATCCGGTGCTGCTGAGTCTCGGCGTGCTGACGGCGGCCATCGCGGGCGGCAACACGGCCGTCATCAAGGCGAGCTCAAAATCCCCGGCGTGCACCGCGGCGCTGCGCGATCTGATTGCGGACTGCTTTCCGGCGGACTACGTGACCGTGGTCTCCGGCGGACACGAGACAGCGGACGCCTGCCTTGCGCAGCGCTTTGACAAGATCTTCTACACGGGCTCGCCGAAGGTGGGGCGGCACGTGCTCGAGACGGCGGCCGGGAACCTCACGAGCGTCGGGCTCGAGCTCGGCGGCGAGAACGGCAACTGGTGCATCGTGCGAAAAGACGCCGATCTGAAGGACGCGGCGCGGAAGATCGCTTTCTTCAAGGCCTGCAACAGCGGCCAGATCTGCATCGACATCAACCAGGTCGCGGTGGCACGGGAGGTGGCCGAGCCCTTCCTGCGCGAGCTGAAAGCGGCTTTTATCAGACAGCTCGGCGCAAACCCGGCGGTGAATGCGGAGTATTCCCGCATGATCTCCCGCGCGGCCTATGACAAATGCTGCGCCTGGGCCGACCGCTACGCTGACCGCCTCATCTACGGCGGCGAGCGCAGCGAGACGGAGCTGAAATTCGCCCCGGCGATCCTCTATCCGGTCGGCGTCGACGAGGACATCGTGCAGACCGAGCTGTTTTCCCCGCTGCTGCCCGTCGTGCCCTTCCCGGATGCGCAGATCGACGAGCTGCTGCGCGCGATCGCCGCGCGCGAGCACGGCCTTGCGCTGTATCTCTTCACAAAGGATATGGCCTGGGCGAAGAAAACCATGGCGACGCAGCAGTACGGCGGGGGCTGCATCAACGAGGTCTGCCTGCAGCTGATGGTCAAGGGCGTCCCCTTCAACGGCGTCGGCCACTCGGGTATGGGCGCCTACCACGGCGAGTGGGGCTTCCGGGAATTCACCCACCCCTCGACCGTGCTGATCGGCTCGAACCGTTTCAATCTCCCGCTGCGCGAGCACCCCTTCACCGGCCGCGGCCGCTGGAAGCGCGCCGTGATTGAACGCTTTCTGCGCTGAATGCGAAGCAAAAGAAAGAAATGCGGCAGAAATATTTCGATTTCCGCTTTTGTAAATCGGTTTCCATGGCCTGTTTCTTCCAAATAAGTTACCAGACGTATGAACAAAATAACCAAAACGGGGCGCGTATTTTCGTGAAAAACGCGAGGGCGCTTTTTCTTGCAATGTACGGGAGGGAATGATACACTAAGCTTGCAGTATGTCGCAGAATATCAGTGGTGATCGTGTGGAAAAAAAGGTTACGATAGACGATGTGGCCCGGCGCTGCGGCGTCTCGAAGACGACGGTTTCGCGCTGCCTCAACCACAAGTATGACAATATCTCGACCGAGACGGTCGAGCGTATCGAGCGCGTGATCCGCGAGCTCGATTTTCGCCCCAACCGCACGGCCCAGCGCCTCAAGTCCCGGCACACGCAGCTGATCGGCTGCTCGCTCGGCGACGTGACGAACCCCTTTTCCGCCCTGCTCCTCAAGGGCCTGACGCAGGTGCTAGAGCAGGCGGGCTATCAGGTGCTGTTTTCCGACAGCGGCGAGCAGCCCGGCCGTGAGCGCGCGGCCATCGAGGGCTTTCTTGAAAACAAGGTCGACGGGCTGATCGTCAATACCACCGGCGGCAACGACAGCTATCTGCTCGATATCAAGGCGCGCGGTGTGCCCATCGTGCTGGCCGACCGCTCGCTCCCCGGCGAGACGCAGATCGACACGGTCATCGCCGCCGACAAAGAGGCCGCACGGGAATGTGTTGAGCAGCTGCTCCGTCTCGGCTACAGGCGAATCGCCTATTTTACCGAGGGCGACGGGCTCATCATGCCGCGCCTGCGCCGCCGCGAGGGCTATGAGCAGGCGATCGCCGCGCTCTGCCCGGGACAGATACCGCTCATTTACAGCTACGACGCGAAAGCGCCCGGCGCGTGTGCCGCGGCGGTCCGCTCCTTTCTGGACGCCTTTCCCGGCGAACGGAAAGCGATCCTCGCGGTCAACGGCGTGACGGCCCAGCATCTGATCACGGCGCTGCAGGAAGCACAGATCAGCGTCGGTTATGCCCTCGGCTTCATTACCTTTGACGACTGGTTCTGGCTGAAGCTCACGCCTCCCGGCATCAGCGCGGTTGCACTCGAGAGCGAGAAGATCGGCGCCGAGGCGGCCCGGCTGCTGCTGCGGCGCATCGAGGCGGGCGAGGGACAGACATTCCCGCCTGAGCTGCGGGAGCTCCCGGCGCCGCTGCACCTGCGCGCCTCCACAACAGATAAAGACAGAGTTTTTTAAAACAGATAGAAATCGAAAAAAGGAAAATGCGCCTCCGAGGGAGGCCGCATTGTTGCAATTTCTTAGTAAACCGGTTTACTAAGCCTGCGGGAGCGGGCTTTGGTAAAATAAATTGAGAAAACCTAAAATATTTATAAGGAGAGTAAAAATCATGGATGTTCTGAGCGAATTTGCCAAGATCGGTGTCGTTCCCGTTGTCGTACTGGACGATGCCAAGGACGCTGTCCCCACGGCCCGCGCGATGGTCGAGGGCGGTATTCCCGCCATGGAGATCACCTTCCGCACCGCCGCCGCCGCGGATTCGATCCGCGCCGTTGCGCAGGAAGTGCCCGAGATGCTGGTCGGCGCCGGCACCGTCGTGAACGTGGAGCAGGCCAAGCTGGCTGTCGAGTGCGGCGCGAAGTTCATCGTCGCCCCCGGCTATGACGAGGAGACCGTGGCCTGGTGCTGCGAAAACAACATTCCTGTGACGCCCGGCTGCGTCACGCCCACCGAGATCATGATGGCGCTCAAGCACGGCTTGAAGGTCGTCAAGTTCTTCCCGGCCAGCGTGTACGGCGGACTCAAAGCCCTCAAGGCGCTCTCCGGCCCCTTCGTCGGTCTGAAGTTCATCCCCACCGGCGGCGTCAACAACGACAACCTGGCCGAGTTCCTGAACACCCCGTTCATCCAGGCGGTCGGCGGCAGCTGGCCCGTGCCCCGCAAGGCCATCAACGAGGGCAAGTTTGACGAGATCCGCGAGCTGTGCGCCGCGGCCCACAAAATCGTCGCGGAAAACCGCGGTTAATGGAGGATACGAACATGGAACTGAATCTGAAAAAACGTGAAGACTGTGCCTTTGACGCTGCCTCGATCGGCGAGGTCATGCTCCGTCTCGATCCGGGCGAGGGAAGAATCCGCACCGCCCGTTCCTTCCGCGTGTGGGAAGGCGGCGGCGAGTACAACGTCGTGCGCGGCCTGCGCAAGTGCTTTGGATTGAAGACCGCCGTCATCACGGCCTTCGCCGATAACGAGGTCGGCCATCTGGCCGAGGACTTCATCATGCAGGGCGGCGTCGACACCTCGCTGATCCACTGGATGAAGACCGACGGCATCGGCCGTACCTGCCGCAACGGCCTGAACTTCACCGAGCGCGGCTTCGGCATCCGCGGCGCGAAGGGCTGCTCCGACCGTGCCAACACCGCCATCTCCAAGGCGACCCCCGAGGACTTCGACTTTGAGTACATCTTCGGCAAGCTCGGCGTGCGCTGGCTGCACACCGGCGGCATCTACGCCGCTCTGAGCGAGCAGGCCTGCGAGACCGTTCTGGCCGCCATCAAGACCGCCAAGAAGTACGGCACCATCGTCTCCTACGACCTCAACTACCGCCCCTCGATGTGGAGCGCCATCGGCGGACTCGAGAAGGCCCAGGAAGTCAACAAGGAGATCGCCCGCTATGTCGACGTCATGATCGGCAACGAAGAGGACTTCACCGCCTGCCTCGGCTTTGAGATCGAGGGCAACGACGCCAACCTCAAGACCCTCAACCTCGAGGGCTACAAGAAGATGATCAACGAGGCCGCCGCGACCTATCCCAACTTCAAGGCCGTCGCCACCACGCTGCGCCAGGTGAAGACCGCCACCGTCAACGACTGGAGCGCCATCTGCTGGGCCGACGGTGAGATCTACAAGGCCAAGGACTACAAGGATCTCGAGATCATGGACCGCGTCGGCGGCGGCGATTCCTTCGCCTCCGGCCTCGTGTACGGCCTGATGACTACCGGCGATCCCGAGCTCGCCGTCAACTACGGTGCGGCCCACGGCGCCCTGGCCATGACCACCCCGGGCGACACCACCATGGCTACCAAGAGCGAGGTTGAGGCCGTCATGGGCGGCGCCGGCGCGCGCGTGCAGAGATAAGGAGATATATACATATGGATATCGCAAAACAGTTTTCCCTCGAAGGCAAGATCGCGCTGATCACCGGCGCGTCCCACGGCATCGGCATGGCGATCGCGAACGCTTTTGCCTCCGCCGGCGCGACGATCTGCTTCAACTGCTCGAGCGAGAGCTCCAAGGCCCGCGCGATCGAGGCCTATAAAGCCAACGGCGTCGACGCCCACGGCTACGTCTGCGACGTCTGCGACGAAGAGGCCGTCAAGGCTCTTGTCGCCCAGATCAAGGAAGAAGTCGGTGTGATCGACATTCTCGTCAACAACGCCGGCATCATCAAGCGCATCCCGATGCTCGATATGAGCGCCGAGGACTTCCGCAAGGTCATCGACGTCGACCTCAACGCCCCGTTCATTGTCTCCAAGGCCGTTATCCCCGGCATGATCGAGAAAGGCCACGGCAAGATCATCAACATCTGCTCGATGATGTCGGAGCTCGGCCGCGAGACCGTCTCCGCCTACGCCGCCGCCAAGGGCGGACTGAAGATGCTCACCCGCAACATCTGCTCGGAGTACGGCGAGTATAACATCCAGTGCAACGGCATCGGCCCCGGCTACATCGCCACCAGCCAGACCGCTCCGCTGCGCGAGCGCCAGCCGGACGGCAGCCGCCACCCCTTCGATCAGTTCATCGTCTCGAAGACGCCCGCGGCCCGCTGGGGCGAGGCCGAGGATCTGATGGGTCCCGCGGTCTTCCTGGCCTCCGACGCCTCTAACTTTGTCAACGGCCACATTCTGTACGTCGACGGCGGCATTCTCGCCTACATCGGCAAGCAGCCGCAGTAAAAAGGAACTATAGACGCCTCCCCGCCACCGCAAGTGTCGGAGAGGCGTCTGTTGCGGAAATATAATAGTATGACTGCCTGCCAGGCAGGCGGAATGGAGAAAGCAATGAACAAAACTGATCTTTTGAATCCGGGCAAACACCCGATCCGTGTGGCCCAGTTCGGCACCGGCAACTTCCTGCGCGCCTTTGTCGACTATATGATCGACGTCGCCAACGAAAAGGGCGTGTTTGACGGCAGCGTCGTCATGGTCAAGCAGGTCCCCGGCGGCAGCGCCAACGACCGCCTGCACAACCAGGGCAGCAAATACCATGTGGTGCTGCGCGGCAAGAAGGACGGCGAGACCTACAATGAGGTCCGCGTGGTCGAGTCGGTGCTCGGCGTTGTGAACCCCTATGTCGACTACGAGGCCTATCAGACCCTCGCGACGCTCGACACGCTGCGCTTCCTTGTCTCGAACACGACCGAGTCCGGCATCACCTACGACGAGACGGACAGCTTTGAGGAAAAGCCCGCCCGCTCCTATCCCGGCCGTCTCGTGCAGTTCCTCTACGAGCGCTATCAGCATTTTAACGGCGCCGCCGACAAGGGTCTCATCATCCTGCCGGTCGAGCTCATTGAGAATAACGGCAAAAAGCTCAAGGAATACGTCCTCAAGCTCTGCCGTCTGTGGCAGCTCGACGAGGCCTTTATCGCCTGGGTCGAGAGCGCCAACACCTTCTGCTCCACGCTGGTCGACCGCATCGTCTCCGGCAAGGCCGCGGATCTCGCCGAGACCTACGCCGACGACTCGATGTACGTCGTGGCCGAGCCCTTCGGTCTCTGGGTCATCGAGAGCGAGCGCCCCATCGAGAGTGAATTCACGCTGCGGGATGCCGGGATGCCCCTGGTCTTCACCGACGATCAGCGCCCCTACCGCGAGCGCAAGGTCCGCATCCTCAACGGCACCCACACGGCCATGAGCCTGATCTCCTACCTCTGCGGCAAGGACACCGTGGCCGAGGCCATGGGCGACGAGCTGCTGCGCCGCTACATCAACAGGGTGCTCTTCGGCGAACTCGTGCCCCAGGTGCCGCTGAAGCGTTCCGACGCCGAGGACTTTGCCCACAAGGTCTGCGAGCGCTTTGAAAATCCGTTTTTGAACCACAAGCTGCTCGATATCTCCCTCAACTCCGTCTCCAAGTGGCGCGCGAGAGACCTCTCCACCGTCAAGGAGACCTATGCCAAGGGCGAGACGCCCCGCTGCCTCGTGTTCTCGCTGGCCGCGCTGCTGGCCTTTGACACGATCGCCTCGGACGACGGCGAGCAGTACTTCGGCAAACGCGACAACGGCGAGAGCTATCCGATCCGCGACGACCGCCGCGTGATCGAGTCCGTGCAGGCGAAGAGCCTCGAGGACGTGCGCGCAATCCTCGGCAATGAGGCGCTCTGGGGCGAGGATCTCAACAAGCTGCCCGGCATGGCCGAGCTCGTGTGGGACGACCTCCAGTGCATCCGCGAGCAGGGCGGCGCCAAAGCCATCGAGAGTCTGCTTTCCAAGTAACAGAGCACGGAGCGAGACGATATGAACGCGATCATTCAGATCCATGCCACCGATAACGTGGCTGTGGCCACGGCCGAGATCGCCCCGGGGACTGAACTTAAGCTGGGCGAACTCGTCCTGACGGCGCAGAACGCCGTTCCCGCCGGCCACAAGATCGCCCTGCGCGACATCGCCGAGGGCGAGAATATCATCAAGTACGGCTTCCCGATCGGCCACGCCAAAAGGGCGATCGCAAAGGGCGAGCACATCCACACGCACAACCTCGCCTCCAACCTCGCGGGGCTGCGCGAGTACAGCTACCACCCCTCGGCCGTGCCGATTAAAAGCGAGACGCCCGATACCTTCATGGGCTATGTGCGCCCCGACGGCAAGGTCGGCATTCGCAACGAGGTCTGGATCATCCCGACGGTCGGCTGCGTCAACGGCATTGCCGAGGCCATCGAGGAGCGCTGCCGCGTCAAAATGCCGGAAGGCGTTGAGCGGCTGTGCGCCTATACGCACCCCTACGGCTGCTCGCAGCTCGGCGGTGACCACCTGATGACCCAGAAGGCTCTCAGCGGTCTGATCCGCCACCCCAACGCGGCCGCCGTGCTGGTGCTGGGCCTCGGCTGCGAGAACAACCAGATCGCCGATCTCAAGAAGGTGCTCGGCGACTATGACAGCGAGCGCGTGCGCTTCCTTATTTGCCAGGAGGTCGAGGACGAGATCGCCGAGGGCGAGCGCATCGTCGATGAGCTGATGGCCTATGCCGCGCAGTTTAAGCGCGAGCCGGTCCCCGCCTCAAAGCTGATTATCGGCCTCAAGTGCGGCGGCTCCGACGGCTTCTCCGGCATCACGGCCAACCCCCTGCTCGGCGCCTTCAGCGGCAAGCTGATCGCCCAGGGCGGCAGCGCCATGCTGACCGAAGTGCCCGAGATGTTCGGCGCCGAGACCATGCTGATGGACCGCTGTGTCGATGAAGAGACCTTTGAAAAGACCGTCTCCCTCATTAATAATTTCAAGGAATACTTCATGCGCTACGGCGAGAAGATCAACGAAAACCCGTCCCCCGGCAACAAGGCCGGCGGCATCAGCACGCTCGAGGACAAGTCCCTCGGCTGCGTGCAGAAGGGCGGCAGCGCCCCGGTCGTCGATGTGCTGAGCTACGGCCAGCCGATCGAAAAGGCCGGACTGAGCCTGCTGCAGGCGCCCGGCAACGACCTTGTGGCCGCCACGGCCCTGGCTGTCAGCGGCGCGCAGCTGGTGCTGTTCACCACGGGCCGCGGCACGCCGTTCGGCTGCCCGGTGCCGACCGTGAAGGTCGCCACGCAGAACGTCATCGCCGGCAAAAAGCCCAACTGGATCGACTTCGGCGCCGGCGCCCTGCTCGAGGGTGAGAGCATGGAGTCGCTGCGCGAGCGCTTCTTTGCCTATGTGTTGAAAGTGGCCTCGGGCGAGGAAAAACCCCACAGCGAGAGTCTCAGCAAGAAAAACCTGGCCATCTTCAAGGATGGCGTGACGCTTTAATCATTGTACAGCCCCCTCGAGGGGCTGTACAATCAGGAGGAAAACTATGGATATCCGCTATTCTGCCAGCCCGAACGATGTGAAACGCTATACGACCGAGGAACTGAGAAAAGAGTTCCTCATCACCGATTTGTATGAGCCCGATACCGTCAAGGCCACCTATTCCCACGTCGACCGCATGGTCATCATGGGTATCATGCCCGTGCATGAGGTTGTCCCCATCGACAAGGGCATTGACGTGTGGCACAACTTCGGCACCAACTTCTTCCTGGAGCGCCGCGAGGCCGGCATTTTCAACCTGGGCGGCCCCGGCACCATCGAGTGCGACGGCACGGTCTTCGAGCTCGGCTATGAGGACTGCCTGTATATCGCCATGGGCACGAAGAGCGTCAGCTTTTCGAGCAAGGACAGCGCCAACCCCGCCCGCTTCTATCTCGCCAGCACCCCGGCCCACCGCGCCTGCAAGACCACCTTCCTGTCCTTTGCCGACGCCAATAAGCGCCCCCTCGGCAGCGAGGCGAGCTCCAACAAGCGCGTCATCAACCAGTTCATCCACCCCGAGGTGCTGGATACCTGCCAGCTCTCGATGGGACTGACGCAGCTGGCCCCCGGCAGCGTCTGGAACTCGATGCCCTGCCACACCCACGAGCGCCGCATGGAGGTCTATACCTATTTTGAACTCCCCGACGACAACGTGGTCATGCACTTTATGGGCCAGCCGACCCAGACCCGCGATATCGTGATGCAGAACTTCGACGCGGTCATCTCCCCGTCCTGGTCGATCCACTGCGGCTGCGGTACAACCAACTATACCTTCATCTGGGCCATGGGCGGCGAGAACCAGGCCTTTGACGACATGGACAATCTCCGCCCGAACGAACTGAGATAATGCAGCTTACCGCCTTTGAGGCACAGGGCGCCGCCGTCACCGGCTATCTGCGCGAGCGCAGCGTGTCGGAGGCGCACCGCCGCCGCCCGGCGATCCTGATCGCCCCCGGCGGGGCCTATGAGTACCGCTCGCCCCGCGAGGCCGACCCCATCGCTCTGGAGTTTTCCGCCATGGGCTGGCAGAGCTTTCTGCTCGACTACGCGGGTGGGGACGAGGCCGCGGATTTCCGCCCGCTGCGCCAGGCCGCCGCTGCCATACAGCAGCTGCGCGCCCACGCCGACGAGTGGGATATCGACCCTAAGCAGATCGCGCTGCTCGGCTTTTCGGCCGGCGGCCATCTGGCGGCGAGCCTCGGCGTCTACTGGAACGACCCGGCGCTGCAGCTGCCGCCGGACTGCCGCCCAGACGCGCTGGTGCTGTGCTATCCGGTCATCACGATGTACGGCGCAAGCTGCCACGAGCGCTCGGCCGCGCTCGTCAGCGGCGGCGATCCCGCCGTGCGCGAAAAGCTGTCGCTCGAGCGGCACGTCGGGCCGCAAATGCCGCCCACCTTTATCTGGCACGCTATGGACGACGGCAGCGTCCCGCCGGAGAATTCCCTGCTGCTGATGGACGCCATGCGCCGCGCCGGTGTCGACTTCGAGGCGCATCTGTTCGCCGGCGGCGCCCACGGGATCTCGACTTGTAATGTTGAGGTCAACACGCCCGAGCCGCACTGCGCCCCCTGGGTTGAGCTGTGCAAGGCCTGGCTCAACCGGCAATTTTCGTATACACCGTGATATTGTCAGCTTCACAACAATAATAGATTTGAATTGAAGGGAGATCATTGCCATGGCGCTGCATGTTATGGAGGAGGCCAACCGCTGCCTGGGCTGCAAAAAGCCCCGCTGCCAGGAAGGCTGCCCCATCCACACCAATATTCCCGAGGTTATCCGCCTGCTGAAGGCCAACAAGCTCAACGAGGCGGGCTGGATGCTCTTTGAGAATAACCCCCTCACCACGGTCTGCTCGCTGGTCTGCAACCACGAGAAGCAGTGCGAGGGCCACTGCATCCAGGGCATCAAGAGCACGCCCGTGCACTTCTCCATCATTGAAAACTATATCTCCACCACCTACGCCAACCAGATGACGAAGGGCCCCGCCCCCTCCAACGGGCGCAAGGCCGCCGTGATCGGCGCCGGTCCCTCCGGTTTGACGATTGCCATCATTCTGGCCCGCTACGGCTACCAGGTCACGATTTTTGACAGCCGTGACAAAATCGGCGGCGTCATGCGCTACGGCATCCCCGATTTCCGTCTGCCTGATTCCGTGCTCGACGATATCGCCTACCGGCATCTGGAGCTCAAGGGCATCCAGTTCCGCCCGAACACCCGCATCGGCGGCGCGATCACGATCGACGATCTCTTCCGCGACGGCTATCAGAGCGTGTTCGTCGGCGCCGGTCTGTGGCAGCCGCGCAGCCTGAAGATCAAGGGCGAGAGCCTGGGCAACGTGACCTTTGCAATCAACTATCTCGCGAGCCCCGGGGCCTTCCGCCTGGGTGACAACATCGTCGTCATCGGCTCGGGCAACTCAGCCATGGACTGCGCCCGCACGGCGATCCGCCAGGGCGCGCGCTTTGTCACGGTCGTCAACCGCGGCGACAAGATCTCCGCCAGCCAGTACGAGGCCAGCTATGCCAAGCTCGAGGGCGTCGAATTCCTGATGATGAAGAGCCCTGTTGAGATCCGTGAAGACGGTGTGATTCTGGCCGACAGCGAGATCGGCGAGGACGGCAAGGCCCACCCGGTCGCCGGGACCGAAAAGCTCTATCCTTGCACCGGTGTCATCGTGGCTGCCAGCCAGACCTTCGAGACCAACACCGTCAGCACCGCCAAGGGCATCGAGACCGAGCGCGGCCTGCTGGCCGTCGACGAGGACGGCCACACCTCGCGCCCCGGCGTCTTTGCCGCCGGTGACGCCGCGAGCGGCGCCCGCAACGTCGTTGTCGCCGTGGCCGCTGCCAAGCGCGTGGCCGAGGCCATGCACGCGTATATGCAGTCCCTGCCCATGCCCGAGACCACGGACTATCCCGACGTCCCCGTGATCAACCGGATCCAGAGCTCGGTGCTGACCGAGCAGGTGATCGGATAACACTTACATAAGCAGAGGCCGGATCGGATGTGCTTTCATGTCCGATCCGGCCTGCATTTATGCCGAAATATCTTTTTTGATCTGTCGAATCGCGTTTTTCTCCAGACGGCTGACCTGGGCCTGGCTGATGCCGATGGCGCTGGCGACCTCCATCTGTGTGCGTCCGTCGTAGAAGCGCAGGGACAGGATGTGCTTCTCACGCGGCGTCAGGCGGTTCATGGCCTGTTCCAGCGCGATCTGCTCGAGCCAGTGCTCATCGGTGTTCCGGTTGTCGCCGATCTGGTCCATCACGAGCGAGCTCTCGCCGCCGTCGTTGAACACCGGCTCGTACAGGCTGACGGGCTCGCATACGGCGTCGATCGCGAAGACCACCTCCTGCCGGGGGATGTTCAGCTCCTTCGCGATCTGCTCCACATCGGGCTCGCGGCCGTTGACGGCCGTGAGCTTTTCCTTTACCTGCAAAACCTTGTAGGCCGTATCCCGCATCGAGCGGCTGACCCGCAGCGCGCTGTGATCGCGCAGAAAGCGCCGCAGCTCCCCGGCGATCATCGGGACCCCGTAGGTAGAAAACTGTACGTTTTGATTGAGGTCGAAGGCGTCGATGGCTTTGATCAGGCCGATGCAGCCGACCTGAAAGAGGTCGTCCATGCTCTCGCCGCGCCCGGCGAAGCGCTGGATCACGCTGAGCACCAATCGCAGATTGCCCGCGATCAGCGCCTCGCGCGCTTCCTTATCACCGTTATGCGCACGCTCCAGCAGCGCGCGCATCTCCGCGCCCTTCAAAACCGGCAGCTTGGCCGTATTCACGCCGCAGATCTCCACTTTTCCCTGCAAGAAACACCACTCCTTTTATGAAGAGAGTGGTGTTAGTATTTCCCGCATGTGGGGAAATGATACGGGAGGCAGCATTGCGGCGAGAACGGACGAAGCACCTGTTGAGGACGCTTGTCCCTCCGGAAGCATGTTCGCCATTGCTTCCATTATGAAAACAGCAGCCAAACTCGTGGATTTTTTTAATGAAGCTGCCTCAGCGTATTTAAAAGATCCGAAAAAGTACAAGCAAATGATTGCGAAAATAATGGTCAAACTTCTGCAATTACGTCTGGTTGTTTGATTTCAGGACGTGTTAATGTTACAGCTACTGAACCTGGAACAAAGTATAACGTCGCAGCATCAAATACTGGCTGGAACACAACATCTTCGGTGGCAGTTTACTCAGATAAAGCCATCGGTGGTGGTACAGATGAAATGATTACAGTCGTATCGCAAGCCGATATCGATAAAGCCAAAAACGAATTAGCCACTTCGGAAAACCAAACCGAAAACCAAGCAACCTTACTTGAAGAAATCGGTGACAATATGATGCCAGTAGAAGGTAGCTTTAGCCAAATCACAGAAGACGCCGTATCGACACCAGCTATTGGTGAAAAAGTCGAAGATGGTACTAAACCAATTTTGACAGCTAAAACTATTACCAGTATTTATATTATTGACAAGATTAAGATTGAAGAATTTATCACCGAAAAAGCCAAAATCAGTGACGACCAAAAGATCTACGAAAT
>ONNS01000062.1 GCA_900319275.1 uncultured Eubacteriales bacterium | reverse complement strand
AGACCGCAGGGAATACTTTCGTATTTTCAAGGGCTGGAACGAAGCATCAGCCCAATTCTGCCCGCGAAAACCGACAGGGGTTCAAGTCCCCTCACCCTATCGAAGCCAGTTCGGATTTCATGCTTCTCGCGCATCAGATCATACGGTCATCCGAAAGGATGCCCATTTTTCTTTTTCGATTGACAATCCATTTTTTAGCAAAATTGAAACTTTCGTGCCGCTCTCGAGAAAAAATTTACACTTTTTGATCGAAATGCTCGTTTTTCTCTGTTGAATTTCAGCGCGCGCAGCGGTATGATAACAAAAGACCGGATGCATGCCGGGCGCTCAACTGTGGGGGATAGAAAAATGAATAAAAGTTACCGTATCATCACCGACGCCTCGGCAGATATCGACCCTGTCCTCGCGCAGGAGAAGCGAATCATCTTCATCCCGATGACCTATCTGCTCGACGGGGAGGAGTTCGTCTGTTCCGGCCCGGGGAACGAGGGCAGCGTGCGCGATTTCTACGAGGCACTGCGCAAGGGCGGAAAGCCCTCGACCTCGCAGATTTCCCCGCAGGTTTACGAGGATTTTTTCGAAATGTTCGCCTGCCACGGCGAGGACATTCTGTACATCTCCCTCTCCGGCGGCCTGTCCGGCACACTGCAGTCGGCCACGCTCGCGGCCATGGAGCTGCGCGAGCGTTACCCCGACTCCGAGATCATCTGTGTCGACAGCCGCAGCGCCACGATCGGCATGGGTCTGCTGCTCGAGGCCGCAGCCAACAACCGCGATCGCGGCATGAGTCTGCATGAAAACGTCCGCTGGCTGAAAGAGCACCGACTCGAGATCCAGCACTGGTTTATGGTGGACAACCTTGGCTTCCTCAAGCGCGGCGGGCGCATCTCCGCGGCCACGGCCATGGTCGGAACGCTGCTGAACATCCATCCCCTGCTGAAGATCGAGGCCGACGGCACGCTGATCAACTTTGAAAAGTGCCGCGGGAGCAAGGCCGGGATCGCACGGCTCGTGCAGCTCTTTGACGAGACGGCGCCGAAGGACGTCGACCAGCACGTTTACGTCGTCCACGCCGACAATCCGGAGGCAGCGGAAAAGCTGCGGCGGGAGATCCTGTCTGTGCGGCAGCGCGCCAGCGTGAGCGTCGTGCAGCTCTGCCCGGTGATCGGCACCCATGTCGGGCCGGACATGTGCGCCATTGCCCACTGGGGCCGCCCGGAGAGTTCGCGCACGGACAAGGCATAACTCAGATTTCGTACATAGTGCGAATCCGCCGAACATTTCTTTGCTATATGAACTTGATTCCGCCGGGAGGGCACAAGGCCCTCCCCTACGTGAGCGACCCGGGGTTTTCGCGATTTCTCGCATTTTTGCAACAGCCCCTTCGCTTCGTTTCTTATTCAGAGACGTCGATATCGCCCTGCACGTTCACGCAGTAGTCCGGGTACAGTGCCTGGATTTCGCCGCGCAGCTCTGCAATAGCCTGCGCGCGGTCACAGTCGAACGAGAGCACTACGTCGAAGGTCATCTGTTTTGCTTCGGTGTTCACATAGAAGCCGTGGAGCTGCAGCGCGTAATCGTGCGCCATCACGGTCTCGAGCACCGTTCGGCGCATATTGCCGGCCTCGTCGTTTTTGGTATTGACAGAATAGATTCCGACGCCGGTCAGGATGACGCCGTGCTTTTTGAAGACATTGAACTGAATGCGGCGGTCCATGGCGTCGATCTCGTCGGCGGTCATGGTGTCGTTGACCTCAACATGGACAGAGCCGTAATTCTTGTCCGGGCCGTAGTTGTAGAGAAACAGGTCAAAGGCGCCGTGGACGTCCGGGTCCTCGCCGATCGTCTTCTTGATGGCGGCGGCGAGCTCGGGGTCGGTGCGCTTGCCGAGAATGTCGTTGAGCGTCTCGACCATCATTTCGATGCCGGACTTGATGATAAAGCAGGCGATGACGGCGCCGACCCAGGCCTCGAGACTCAGCCCCGTCAGCAGAAAGACGATCGCCGAGGCCAGCACCGAGGCCGAGAGAATCGCGTCAAAGCTCGCATCCGAGCCCGAGGCGACCAGCGAGGCGCTGTTGACCTTTTTACCCTGGCCCTTGACGTAGGCGCCGAGGATGAGCTTGACCACGACGGCCGCGGCAATGATGATCAGCGAGACGGTCGAGTAGTCCGCCGTCTCGGGGTGGATGATCTTCTTGACCGATTCCGTCAGCGAAGTGATACCGGCGTAGAGCACGATACCGGCCACGATCATGGCCGTGAGATACTCGATCCGCCCGTAGCCGAGCGGGTGCTTGCGGTCGGGCTCCTTGCCGGCGAGCTTCGTGCCGACGATCGTGATGACCGACGAGAGCGCGTCGCTGAGATTGTTCACCGCATCGAGAATAACGGCGATCGAATGCGCAGCCAGGCCCACGGCGGCCTTAAAGCCCGCCAGGAACAGATTTGCAAGAATGCCGATGATGCTGGTGCAGACAATGACTTTTTCTCTCTGTACCGCTGCTTCCTCCACAATGAATCCCCCTTCAGTCTCCCGGCCGCTGCTGCGCTGCCCGGCCTTCTGTGTTATGCTGCCTATCATAAAACGCGGCGCTTTGTTTGTCAAACGCTTTTATCTATGGTATGATGCATGAGAAAGGAGCGTGGCCTATGATTCCCGTACTCTCTGTGGAGAACATACGAAAAAGCGACGCCTGGACCTGCGAGCACGTCACGCCCGGGCGTGAGCTGATGGCGCGCGCCGCGCGCGCGATTTTCGAGGCCGTGGACTGGCGCGCGCCGGTCGCGATCGTGTGCGGCAGCGGCAACAACGCCGGGGACGGCTATGCCCTCGCGCTGCTGCTGCGCGAGCGCGCGATTCCCTGCACGGTCTTCCTGCTGAAGGAGAAGTTCAGCGCCGACGGGCGGTATTATTATGAACAGTGTCTCTCAGCCGGTGTGGAGACGCGGCTCTGGGACGGTGCGGACCTCACGGGCTATGCCACCGTGGTCGACTGTCTGCTCGGCACGGGCTTCCGCGGCGAGGTACAGGGCGCAGCGCGCGCCGCGATCGAGGCCATCAACCGCAGCGGCGCGACTGTGATCGCGGCCGACATCAACAGCGGGCTCGACGGCGAGAACGGTCTCGGCAGCTGCTGTGTGCGCTCGGATCTGACCGTGTCGATCGGCGGGTATCAGCCGGGACACTTTCTGAACAGGTCCAAGGACGTCATGCGCCGGAAATGCAACGCGGATATCGGTATCAAGCCGTTGGAGCGCACCTGTCAATTGATGGAGCGCACCGATTTGCTGCCGCTGTTTGCCGCGCGGCAAAACTTTTCCAACAAGGGCAGCTACGGCTTCACGGCGCTGATCGGCGGCTCGGAGCACTACCCCGGCGCGATCCGCCTGGCCGCGATGGCGAATGCCGCCATGCGCTGCGGCGCCGGTGTCGTACGGGTGGCGCTGCCGCGCAGCCTGTACCACGACCTGCTGCCGCTGATTCTGGAGAGCACGGTGTTCCCGCTCCCGGACGAGGGCGGTCAGATCGTCTTTGACGAGACGGAGGCGGAAACGCTGATTCAAAAATGCAGAACGGTCGCCATCGGCATGGGGATCGGCCTCGGCGAGGGTGCGGCCGCGCTGCTGCGCTGGCTGCTCAGTCACTTCACCGGTACGCTGATCGTGGACGCCGACGGACTGACGCTGCTCTCGCGCCTCGACCGTGCGCTGCTGCGCGGCGCCGCCTGCCGCCTCGTGCTGACGCCGCACCCCGGCGAGTTTGCACGTCTGACAGGCTTAAGCACTGCCGAGGTCCTGAACGCGCCGATTGCGCAGGCGGAGGCTTACGCTCTCGACACCGGCGCGACCGTCTTATTAAAGGGTCCCACCACCGTCGTTACCGACGGCAGAGAGACCCGGCTTGTCGACACGGGCTGCGCCGGGATGGCGACGGCCGGCAGCGGCGACGTCCTCTCGGGGATCTTGGCGGCAATATGTGCCTGGGCGCCGGACGCGCTGACAGCAGCCGCGGCCGCGGCCTGGGTCAACGGCCGCGCCGGTGAGCTCGCGCAGCGCCGCTATGGCTCGATCACGATGCTCGCGTCCGACACAGCCGCGTGTATCCGCGAGGTGGTGTCGGAGCTGGAGCCAGGGCAACGCTGAGCTCTTGCCTCGCCCCAGCGCTTCGCGGATCCCAGGGGAGAGGTGTCACGCTTTGCCCTTGCCTCTCCCTGCGCAGGGGAGAGGTGTCACGAAGTGACGGAGAGGAGCCGCCCGACATGGTGCGGCTCTTTCAGATGATGCATTTATTCCAGCTTTTGCCGCCTTGCCGCGAATGCCTTTGGCGGGCCTGCTTACGCGGCGGCCCGCCAATGGCGCGGCTGCGGTGCTGCACTCTTGCCTCGCCCCAGCGCTTCGCGCGTCTCGGGGGAGAGGTGTCACGCAGTGACGGAGAGGGGCCGCCCGACGTGGTGCAGCTCCCGTCAGCCCCTCTCAGGCGCATTCGCGCCAGCTCTCCCCTCGCGCAAGCGCGGGGCGAGCCAAGAAAGGGCGCTGTCGCGCCAGCTCTCCCCTCCGGGCCGCCGGGGGCGTCGGCCCCTACGCGCGGGGGGCGAGCCCAGGAATGCTTATTCCTCGATGCTGCCGCCCTGGGCAAGGAAGCGCCCGGTGAAGGTCTCTTTATGCTTGCTCTCGGTATAAAGGCCCTCGCGCATCAGTTCGATCTCCTTCTGCTCACCGGCCAGGTTGACACGGGCGGCCGTCAGGATCTCGCGGGCGTCCCTGCGCGGGACGACGACCGCGCCGTCGGCGTCGCCGACCAGGATATCGCCGGGCATTACGACCTGCCCGCCGCAGCAGACCGGCACGTTGATCTCGCCGGGGCCCTCGCGGTAGGGGCCGAGCGGCGTGACCGCCTTGGCAAACACCGGCAGCGCGCTGCCGCGGATGTCCTCGAGATCGCGCACGGCGCCGTTGACGATGAAGCCGCCGAGATGCCGCAGCTCGGCATAGGCCAGCATCATGCCGCCGACCAGCGCGCGGTCGGTATAGCCCGCGCCGTCGACGACGATGATGTCGCCGGGCCGGGCATAGTCCAGCGCCATCTGCGCCGCGAGATTGTCCCCCGAGGGGACCTTCACGGTAAAGGCCGTACCGAGCAGGGTGGCCTCGTTAAAAGGGCGGATACCGCCGAACATGCAGGTCATCTTGCGCACCACATCGCCGATGTTGCTGCTGGGTATGCCGCGAAAGGCCTCGATCAGCTCGTGCTCGGGGCGCTCAAAGTTTACGATCATGCGAAAGCCGACTGCCATGGATTTGTCCTCCTGTATTCTTATACTGATCTCACAGCGAGGCGTCACAGTGCGTTCCGCCGTCAGATCAACATAAGAAAGACAAGGCCGGCGAGCGGCTTTGTCTATACGTTAAAAAAACGATGACCCTTGACTGCCGGTTTCGTAATCCTAACAGTCAAGGGTCATCCATGATTCTTGATATCTAACATCATTTTTAACCTCACTTTCCTTTATGTTAAACTGCAATCCTGCTTTGCTCAACCGGCATTCACCATTCATCCAGCAATCTTTCCGAATCAGACAATTGGCCGGGAGCGTGAGCCTTGCAGCGCTGTGCCCTGCTGATGTCGTACAGGGCTATTCAGTTGTACATGGGACTCATCCCTTTCTGGACATAGAATACCAGAAAGCGCGGCGTTTTGCAATTCGCAGAACAGACGAAATCCGGTACCCGTTTTTGGGCATAAGGCAGAAAAAAGGCCCGCGATCTTGACGCCGGCGTACTTTTCTGTTATATTGGATCTGTTGGGACTTAGGGTCGGGCGCTGTGCCCGGCTTTTTTGCTGCCCATCCCGGCCCAGACAAAGTGATGACCCTTGACCGTCCGTTCCGAAGCTTTCGACAGTCAAGGGTCATCTATGATTTTTATTATCTAACATCCTTGGATAACCTCTCTTTCTTCAGGCTGTGCCGCTTTGTTTTTTATCGCGCTGCTGACAACCACACATCGACGCATCCCGTCATATCCCGTAAGTGGGACTCACTTTGGGTCAGGGCTTTAGAACAGCGGCTTTACAGATGTCCCGGTATTCCGGTCCGGGACGCGATCCATTTCCATTGGACTCATCCCTTTCTCTGGCTATACTATAGCAGGTTTTCCGCGTGTTTTCAATTCGCAGAAAGCACGAAATCGAGGCCGCAAAATTGGGCAAAAAAGAGAAGTTATCCCCCGCGTTTGGGCGCGGCTACATTCCGTAGGGAGCGATCCCTTGATCGCTCCGTAGATTATCGCGCAGGTTTTTCGGAGGCATCTGGGGAAACGGAACCTTCCCGCTGCCGGTGGCAGAGGAGGAGGCATCTGGGGAAACGGGACCTTCCCGCTGCCGGTGGCAGAGGAAGGGAAGGTTCCGTTTCCGAAGCCGCGCCTTTGGCGGGCCGTCGCGTAAGCAAGCCCGGGAAAGGCATTCGCGGCAAGGCGGCCTGCCTCCCTACGCTTAGCTAACCCCGGGGCAGGGCAAGGAAAGGTTTTATAGACACTTATAGCTCATGACCGAGCCGTGTGTCGCGTTGGGCTCCTTTTTGGCTTTATAGTGGTCCGGGAAAGCGTCGATCAGCGAGGAGAGCTTCGAGTAGCCATAGGTTCGCGTATCGAAATCGGGCTTGGCGCGTTTAAGGAACTGCCCGGCCAGGCTCGTCAGGGCATAGCCGTCGTCGTCCTGGAATTTGTCCCAGGCCGTGCGTAAGAGGGTGTGGATCTCGTCGATGTCCTCGGCCTTGGCGACAGCCTCCTCCTCGGCGGCCTGGGCCTTGGTCTTGCGGGCCTTTTTGGCGCTCTTGGCCGACTGGGCGGCCATCTGTGCCTTGGGGGCGTTCTGCGCCTTGGCAGGGGCCGCGGCCTTCACCGGCGTACCAAGGTTTTCGAGGAAGATAAACTCATCACAGCTCTTGCGGAAGGCCTCGGGGGTCTTTTTCTCGCCCACGCCGACCACATACACACCCTTTTCGCGCAGGTGGATCGCGAGCGGCGTATAGTCGCTGTCGCTTGCGACAATGACAAAGCCGTCATACATCCCCGTGTGCAGCAGCTCCACGGTGTCGATCACAAGCGCCATATCGGTGGCGTTCTTGCCGGTGACATAGTCAAACTGCTGCTCGGGCTTGATGGCAAGGCGCTTGATCTCGCCCTCCCAGCGCTTTAAATTGTCTTTTTTCCAGTTGCCGTAGGCGCGCTTGACAACGATTCGCCCCAGGGTGTTGACCTCCTGGATCACAAGCTCGAGCTTGGCGAGCTGCGTGTTGTCGGCGTCGATCAGCATGGCGATCTTCTGCAAATTATCCATAAAGAATCCTTACTATTCTATTTCTGCCGCAACAGCGGCATGGCTTAGGGAAGCGCTGAACAAATCGCCGCGCTCGTCTTGACGGCATCTTTTCCGTCTGATTTTGTCTTGAAATCTTGAAATACACAAAGTATTTCTGCGATTTCTCGCCTTCATCAGTCGAAAAATCTGCTCGTCAATCCGCACACTTCGATTTAATCAGCGTTTCCTTAGTTTAACGTTTTCCGCCGCATCCGTCAAGATACAGTGTGATCAAAAATGTTTATAGATCTTCTTCTCCAGCGCGAAAATGCGGTCGGACACCTCGCCGGGGTTCATCTCCGCCAGGGTCTCGGCATAGATCTCCATGCGGCTGTCGATTTTGTCGATCTCGCTTAACAGCTCCGCCTCGGCACACATGGGCCGCACAGCCGCGCCAAACTCCGGTTCGCCGTGGTGGGAGAGGATCATATGCTGCAGCAGCATACTCTTCTCCTCGTCCAGAGCGAGCTCCGCGGCGACCGCCGCCGTCTCCTGCGCCCCCATGACCAGATGGCCCAGCAGCTGCCCGGCCGTGGAATAGTCCGTCACAAGGCCGAACTCGGAAAAGCTGAACTCGCGCTCCTTGGCAAAGTCGTGCAGCAGCGTGCCTGTCAGCAGCAGATCGCGGTCCACGGTCCCGCTGTATAAATCGGCCAGGAAATCCGCCAGACGCAGCATGTTCGAGGTGTGCATCAGCAGCCCCGCGAGAAAGCTGTGGTGGACGCTCTTGGCCGCCGGGATCGCGCGAAAGGCTTTCAGATGCCGCTCGAGCATCGTCCCGGCCACGGCGCGGTAGCCCTCGTCGTCCATCGAGGCGATCAGAGCGCGGATCTCCTCGAGGCGCGCATCGACGTCAATCGGCGCTGTCGGCAGCAGGCGGGAGATATCATAATGGTCATTCTCGTTCGGGAGACGTATCTTGTTCATCGTAAGCTGCAGACTGCCCCGATACAGCGAAACCTGGCCGCGCAGCTTGATGACCTTGCCCGCGTCGCTGCCGTCGACGGGGCCGCTGTAATCCCAGATCACGGCCTCGGCGCTGCCGCTGCAATCCGCGACGGTGCCGCTGAGATAGGGCTTGCCGCCCGCTGTGGTGCGGCTGGCTGCCGCTTTCAGAAGATAGAAGCCCTCGACCTCGTCGCCGACTGTCCAGTCGCAGATGTTTTTATCGTATTCCATGCTGTACTCCTTATAAGCAACAATCCATGCTGAGCTATTATATCACGCCCCGGCCATTCTTCCAATACACAATTCCTTTCTGTTTTGATTGCATTTTTACTGAATGCATGGTATATTGTGGGGTAAAGGATCGGAAGGAGGTCATATCATGCTCGAGACCCGCAAAGTGACGATCCCCGAACTGTCCGACGAGCAGCGCAACCTTTACGTCTATCTGCCCGCGGCCGCTCGGCGTGAACCGCACCGCCGCTTTCCGGTGCTGTATATGTTTGACGGGCACAACGTCTTCTATGATTCGCACGCCACCTATGGCAGAAGCTGGCGGCTGGGCGATTATCTTGACCGTACGGATACGCCGCTGATCGTGGCCGCGATCGAGTGCAGCCATCTGCCCAACGCGCGCATCAGCGAATATGCCCCCTTCAGCTTCCGCGACAGCGAATTCGGTCAGGTGACCGGCCGCGGCCGCGAGACCATGGAGTGGATCGTAAACGTCATGAAGCTCCTGGTCGACAGCAGCTATCCGACGCTGCCCGACCGGGCAAACACCTTCATCGCCGGCAGTTCGATGGGCGGACTGATGAGCCTGTACGCCCTGTGCGCATACAACGCCGTCTTTTCCCGCTGCGCGGCGCTCTCCCCGTCGATCATCTTTGGCGAAAAGGCGCTGGATGCCTGTCTGCGGAATGCAGCGCTCTCCGACGGCGCTGTCGTGTACATGGATTACGGCGAGCAGGAGCTTGGCTTTGCCGATACCGCCGCGCGCTGGCGCAGTGTCAGCAGCCTGCTGCTGCGCAAAAACGTCCAGCTGACAGCACGCATCGTCCCCGGCGGCACGCACTGCGAGGCCAGCTGGGAGCGGCAGGAGCCGTTCTTCATTCCTACGCTTTTGTATGGACTAACACTCTGAGAATATAGGAGGATTCCCCATGGAAATTCGGTATGACAAGTGGTACAGCAACGCTCTCGGCCGCGAGATGGAGCTGAAAACCTACGGTGAGAGCGGCAAGCCCGTACTCTGCATCCCCTGCCAGAACGGCCGGTTCTATGATTTTGAAAACTTCAAAATGCTCGACGCCTGGACCCCGTTCATTGAAGAAGGCAAGGTCTGGGTCATCACGGTCGATACGATCGACAGCGAGACCTGGTCGAACAAGAGCGGCAACCCCTATCTGCGCATCCGCCGGCACGAGCAGTGGGTACAATACCTGCTGAAAGAAGTCGTGCCCTATATCCACTCGCTGCAGCGCTCGCGCGGCCAGGCTGAGAGCGGCATTATGGCCTTCGGCTGCTCGCTGGGTGCGACGCACGCCACAAACCTCTACTTCCGCTTCCCCGAGACTTTTGACATGCTGCTGGCGCTCTCGGGCATTTACGATGCAGCCTACGGCTTCGACGGCTACATGGACGAGCTTGTGTATTATAACTCTCCGCTGCACTATCTGCCGAACATGCCGCTCGACCACGCATATATGGAGCTGTACCGGAAGAACAAGGCCGTCATCTGCGTCGGTCAGGGCAACTGGGAACTGCCGGATTCCACGCGCAGTCTCAAGAGCATTCTCGAAGAAAAGGGCATTCCCGCCTGGGTCGACCTCTGGGGCTTCGACGTGACGCACGACTGGCCCTGGTGGTTCAAGCAGGTGGCCTACTTTGTGCCGAAATTCTTTGAGAGCGACGCTGCGGAGGACTCCGCCCCCAAGGCAGAGCGCAAAAGCAAAGCGGCCGCCAAGCCCAAAACCGCCGACAAGCCCAAAGCGGCCGACAAGCCCAAAGCCGCCCGCAAAAGCCGCGCCAAGACCAAGGAGTAATCCCCTCTCCTCCTGAGAAAAAGGATCTGATCAATTGAAAAACCTTATCTTTATCTCCCCGAACTTCCCCTCGAACTACTGGCACTTCTGCCGCGAGGTGAAAAACAACGGCATGAACGTGCTGGGCATCGGTGATCAGCCCTATGACGAGCTGACCGACGAGCAGCGCGGCAGCATGACCGAGTATTACAAGGTCGACACGCTGATGGACTATGACCAGGTGTACCGCGCCGTGGCCTTCTTTGCGTTCAAATACGGCCGCATCGACTTTCTTGAATCCAACAACGAATTCTGGCTGGAGCAGGATGCCAAGCTGCGCGACGACTTCAACATCAAAAGCGGCTTCCGCACGTCGGATATGCCGCGCATCCGCTACAAGTCCGGCATGAAGGAATACTACCGGCGCGCCGGCATCCCCACGGCCCGCTGGCACATGGTGGACGACTTTGACCGCTGCCGCGCCTTCATCGACGAGGTCGGCTATCCGGTCATCGTCAAGCCCGATAACGGCGTCGGCGCCAACGACACCTGGAAGCTCAGCACCGACGTGCAGCTCAACGATTTCCTGGCGCGCTGGGACGAGCACACGCCCTATATCATGGAGGAGTTTATCGACGCCGAGGTCAACTCCTACGACGCGATCTACAATGCCGAGGGCGAGCCGATCTTTGAGACCGGCAACGTCACACCGGACTCGATCATGGACATCGTCAACAACGACGGCAACAGCATCTATTATATCCGCAAGCGCCTGCCCGACGACATCCTGAAGGCCGGCCGCGCCACGGCCAAAGCCTTCGGCGTGAAGAGCCGCTTCATCCATTTTGAGTTCTTCCGGCTCAAGAGCGATCAGCACATCGGCAAAGCGGGCGACGTGGTGGCGCTTGAGGTGAACATGCGGCCCTCGGGCGGCTTCAGCCCCGACATGATGAACTTTGCACACAGCACCGACGTGTACAAGATCTGGGCGGACATGATGGCCTATGACAAGACCGATATGCCCCTTGGCAGTCACGCCTATTGTGCCTATGTCGGCCGCCGGGACGGCAAGCACTTCGTCATGGACCATGACTCACTGATGCAGAAGTACGGCGAGAATATGTGTCTCGTCACGCGCATCCCGCAGGCGCTCTCTCCCGCCATGGGCGATATGGCCTATATGGCCGCCTTCTTCAGCCGCCGCGAGATGGACGAGTTCTACCGCGACGCGCTCGCTGAAGAGAACGTGATCGAAGTTCCCACTGAGGCGTAAATATCCAACAAAGCAAACGGCAGCTCATTTCTGAGCTGCCGTTTGCTTTATATCTCATTGATTTTATGACATCGAATTGCTGGTGTAGTTCGGCGCTTCCTTGGTGATGTAGATATCGTGCGGATGGCTCTCGCGCAGACCGGCCGAGGTGATGCGGACAAACTGGCTCTTCGTGCGCAGCTCCTCGATGTTGTGCGCCCCACAGTAGCCCATGCCCGAGCGCAGGCCGCCCATCATCTGATAGATCGTGTCGCTGACGGCTCCCTTGTAAGGCACGCGGCCCTCGACGCCCTCGGGGACGAGCTTCTTGTTGTTCTCCTGGAAGTAGCGGTCCTTGCTGCCCCTGGCCATGGCGCCGAGACTGCCCATGCCGCGGTAGACCTTGAACTGGCGGCCCTGGAAGACTTCCATCTCGCCGGGGGCCTCCTCACAGCCGGCCAGCATCGAGCCCATCATCACGACGCGCCCGCCGGCGGCGATGGCCTTGGTGATGTCGCCGGAGTACTTGATGCCGCCGTCGGCGATCACGGGGATGCCATATTTGTCCGCCATGGCGGCACACTCGAGCACGGCGGTGATCTGCGGCACACCGATACCGGAGACGACGCGGGTCGTGCAGATCGAGCCGGGGCCGATACCGACCTTGACGCAGTCCGCGCCCGCGCGGATCAGCGCCTCGGTGGCGGCGGCCGTGGCGACGTTGCCGGCGATCAGCTGGCAGTCGGGATAGGCCTCCTTGACCTCGCGGATCACGCGCATGATATTGGCCGAGTGGCCGTGGGCCGAGTCGAGCACCAGCGCGTCAACGCCGCACTGCAGCAGCGCGCCGACGCGGTCGAGCACGTCTCGCGTCACGCCGATGGCCGCGGCGCAAAGCAGGCGGCCCCTGCCGTCCTTGGCGGAGTTCGGATATTTCATGACCTTTTCGATATCCTTGATCGTGATGAGGCCCTTGAGGTGATAGTTCTCGTCCACGATCGGCAGCTTTTCGATGCGGTGCTGCTGCAGAATGGCCTTGGCCTCGTCGAGCGTGGTGCCCTCGCGCCCGGTGACCAGGCGGTCCTCATGGGTCATGACCTCGTCGATGCGGCGCTGCAGGTTGTCCTCGAACTTCATGTCGCGGTTCGTGATGATGCCGATCAGCCGCCCGTCGGTGTCCACGATCGGCACGCCGGAGATGCGGAACTTGGCCATCAGCGCCTCGGCGTCGCCGAGCGTGTCGCCGGAGTGCAGGAAGATCGGATTTGTGATAACGCCGTTTTCCGAGCGCTTCACCAGATCGACCTGTTCGGCCTGTGCGTCGATGGACATGTTCTTGTGAATGACGCCGATGCCGCCCTCGCGCGCGACGGCAATGGCCATGCGATACTCGGTGACGGTGTCCATGGCGGCGGACATGACGGGGACGTTCAACCGGATCTTTTTCGTCAGCATCGTGGACAAATCCACGTCCGCCGGCAGCACGTCGCTTTCGGCCGGAACGAGCAGCACGTCGTCGAAGGTCAGGCCCTCGCCCACAAAACGGTTCGCAAAATCCATAAGTGCCTCCTTGATATGATAATTATTCCGGAGCGTTCTCCGGTTTGATTTCCGCTATTATAGCCATAGATGGCTGCATTTGTCAACGCCGGGACGCGTTTTTCCGCGGAAATCCTGTTTTCTGTTTTTTTAGCTGCCGTCCTTCCCCGCCTGATTGGAAAGTGTGCTCAAAAGACGCCTCCGCAGATCTGCACCGCCTCGTAGGGAGGCATCCCCAGATGCCTCCGTGTCCCACGCCACCCGCAGGGAGGCATCCCCAGATGTCTCCGTGTCGATCGCGCCGTTGGTTTGTACGGAGGGATGAGGGCTTCCCTCCCTGCAAACCGCCATTATACGGTAACTGTTTTGCAGCAGTTGATTTCCTTGACATTGCTTCCGGGACCCGCCGGAGAGCCGCGCGGCCAACGGATAAAAACGCCGAGCGTCTGTATACTGAGAAGGGAGTACCCCCCTCCCCCGCGTCCGGCAGCAGTAAAAAAATAGAAATACTGCGTAATCAGTCGATTGCTTTTCGTTTTATACCGGGTTATAATCAACTTATATAAGTCAATTTTATTATCAGTGAGGACCGGATGATATCCCGCACTATGGAAATATAACTTTTCCGCTTTCCGCTGGAGCCGGTAATACGACCCGCGGCGGCTATGGCCACCGGGACTGAGGCCGGGTTGGCACTTTTCCCCGCCCAACGGATTGAGAAAACCTGAAAATAAAAAAACCTGAGAGGAGAACACCACATGAAATCAACCGCTTCCCGGAAACCCCTGCGCGAAATCGTATCTCTCCTGTTTGTTCTCGCCCTGTTTTTCGGCTGCCTTGCGGCCGCCGCGGGCGGCACCGCATACGCCGGGCAGAGCACCAAGGAGGACGAACTGGAGCGGCTGGCCGACGAAATCGAGCGGCTGCAGGCCGAGCTTGACCGCATAAAGGGCGACAGCTCCGCCCAGACAAAGGCCGGCGGGCATCAGCACACCTGGATCGCTGCGACCTTTACCCAGCCCCGGACCTGTGCGTCCTGCGGCGCAACAGACGGAAGCCCCGCCCCCGAGAGCACCGTTCCGACCGACGAAGACCTGAAATATATGGTTCAAAACAGCGGGTATCCGACGGTCTCGGACAAACATGTCAATCTGAAACTGCCGGATGCCGGCAGCCGTCTGGACACGCCGTACCGGGCGAAAGTCAAGGCCTCTTTCAACGGCGGGCGCATCTATGTGATGCCGATTCCCCAGGCCGGAAACGGAAACCTGGGCACGATCAGTGACGGGACGGAAGTTATTATCATAGCCAAGAAGGGCGGTTTTGTGTTCTTCGTGGCTTATGACGGCAGAATGGGCTGGAACGGCGACGATTACTTCAGAAAGATATCTGCGACGACGGCGGCAACGTCTCGGAGCGAAAGCCCGTCCGGCGCCTACAGCTATCGGGAGCTTGTCAACCGCGTTGTCGCGTATGACCGATTCATCGAGATTCCGGAGGATTATGAAGTGCTGGACTCGAGCGTCATCCGCTATGTCCATGGCTCGCATCCGAACAGTGCTGCCGGCGGTATGTATCTTCGCAGAAGCCCCAGCGGAAACAACAACAGCATCCGCATTCTGCCTCCGCATACACCGGTAACGGTACTGGCCGTGCGCGGCAGTCTTGCAAAGAGCACCGGCTATGCGTTCGTTGAAACAGGAGACGGCGAGTATGGCTGGGTCAGTTTTCAGGCCAGCAAGGATATCGGCCTGTCAGAAACCAACGATTTCTGATCTGCCGTATCCATGCCGCGTTTATTGCGCCTGGACGGGAAACGCAGAGACAGCGGCCCGCTTCGGCCGCTGTCGATGGAATACAAGATTGTCAAGGAGGTTTGCAGTGCTATGAAAAAAGCGCTTTTCTCAATTCTGGCCGGGTTGTTGGTACTGTCCATGCTGCTCCCCGGCGCCACAGCGGCGGCGGTATCGGCACTGCCGGGCAGCTCTTCGTGGGGCGCAGTTCCGCTTACTCTGAGCAAATATTCATCCGCGTCCGCACTGCCCACAGAAGGGATGAGCAACGCCGGGACCAGGCTGAAGGACATTCGCTATGACCGCGGCGGCAATATTCTGAGTCTCTCCGAGCTGTTCAACGGGAGCTGGATCCATTGGACCTATGAATATGACATGAACGGCCGTTTTCTCTACCGATACAGAAACATCGGCCCGGTTTCCTGCACGCTGACCTCCAAGTTCATGCCGGGCACAGACACTACGTACAGCGAGCTCTCCGTTCCCGTGGAGAATTGCGTCGGCTTTACGCTGCGCTATGAGGTGACGAAAGTCAGCGCCGGAGACGGTCTCGGCGACAGATATATGTACGTCTATGACGGCCGTGCGTGGACGCTCTTGTCGACCTTCTCCTACAGCAGATACGGTGTAAGCTACGATTTCTTTACGTTTGACGAGCCGACGACGCTCCTTCGTTTTGCGACGCCCCGCATTCACCCCGACAAATCCCGCTTTATGATCGCACAGACACTGGAGGACGTCATCACTGCGGACTACTGTTACATTGCCCCCGAGGGCGATAGGAACGCGACCTGGGTCGTCCCGAATATTTACACCGAATCGAGACCCCATCCCGGCCCGCAGGATATGGCCGGCTGCAAGAGCGGTGTGTGGGTTCCGAATCCCGAAAGCTGGCTGGACGAGTATGAGACGAAATATGTCCGCGCTTCCAGAGGTCGGGCCGCGTATCTTCGCTATGCGCCGGATCTGGACTACGGATACTTCGACCTTGTCAAGGAAGGAACCGAGGTCACCATTTTAGCGCGCCAGGACGGCGCCTCGCTGGCCAAGGTCAGAGATGGCGTGGTCGGCTGGATCGGCTCGTCCCAGCTGGGCGATTATTAAGCAATATACAAATAGCGAGCGGCGGATTCGTCTTCGTGACGAATCCGCCGCAGCGTATTATTTGCAGTTTATTCCGCCGAAGGGTCCTGGTGGATCAGGGCCATGGTGGCGTTCATATAGTGCTCGTCACCCGTGACCTCGCGGATCACATGGATCTGGGGCGGGAAATCGACACGGCGGCGGCTGTCGCCGAGGCGGATCTGCGCGAGCGCGCGGTCGGACCAGAAGGGGTAGACGTCGATCTCGAAATACAGCCCGTCATGGCTGAGACAAAAACGCGTCTTACGGATCTGGCGGCGCGTGGTGTCGGCGTCCATGAGGAGCTGGAGATACTCGCCCTCGCGCAGGCGGCGCTCGGTCTCGATCCACTTCTGTCCGGCGCGGTGCTTGATGGTCTTATAGTAGAGATAATAGCCGTCCACGCCGCGCTGGCGCACGCGCACCTCGTCGCCGTTGTCGGATTTGAGATAGGTCTGGATGATCTCGACGCGGCGGCAGTTGGGCTGACTCTCGAGCCAGGCGATATCGGGGTACTCGATCAGGTATTTGCGGTCCACGGCCAGCGGCTGCGGTTCGCCCAGCAGCGAAGCGATCTCACCGATCAGGTTTTTCATCTTCTCGTTGAAATCCACATCGTTGCCGATGACGCGAAGGTGCGGGTGGCCGGTCCAGGCGGCGATGATCTTGTCGTCAATGGCCCTGGCCTGGGCGGGCGTCTCGATACGGGCGCCGTTATTTGCAAGCGTGTAGAACTCCTCGGCCCCCTTGGCCGCGGTGTTCAGATGGAAGATGCCGTCGTAGTCGTCGCGCAGCTGCACCTCGGTCTTGCCGACGCCGGCGAGCACACGGACAAACTCCTCCTCGGTCATATAGGCCTTGTTGTCCATGGCGCCGCGGTCACAGACGATCAGGATATGCTCGCCGGGCATCGTGTTGGCCGCACGGCGGAAAACCTGCTCCTTGTCGAGCTGCAGGCGCATCTGGCAGTGCTGATAATCCTCGTTCGTGCCGCAGGTCCAGGGGGCAACCCCGCCCGAGATCAGCTCGGTGGCCGTCTCCGGGATAAAAAGCACCGTATAGCCCTTGGCGGTAAAGGCGTTCTGGATCCAGCTGAGCGCCGTGGTCTTGCCGGCGCAGGGGCCGCCGGTGATAACGATCTTGGTGATTTCCTTCATGGCAACTGTCCTCCCGTTGCGAATACTGTCTATTGAAAGTGCGTTTTGTCAGGCTATCCTGCCTCGCCCCAGCCGCGCAGCGGCGTCCCGGGGAGAGGTGTCACGAAGTGACGGAGAGGGGCTGTGATGCAGCTGTGCAGGTCCGCGGAGGCATCTGGGGAAACGGGACCTTCCCGCTGCCGGTGGCAGAGGAAGGGAAGGTTCCGTTTCCGTAGCCGCGCCTTTGGCGGGCCGTCGCGTAAGCAGGCCCGGGAAAGGCATTCGCGGCAAGGCGGCCTGCCTCCCTACGCGCGGCCCACTTCTTCTGTCACCGGCGACGTGGGCTCGGCCAGCCCCTCTCAGGCGCTGCGCGCCAGCTCTCCCCTCGCCTAACGGCGGGGGCGAGCCAAGTCTCAGGCGCTGCGCTCGTTTTCCCTGTTTGATCTATCCTTATGTATTATACTGTTTTTCTGCCCGCCCGTCAATGAAGACGGATTTACAAGCGGCGTTTTTTGTTGTATATTATCGTTAACTGTTGCAAAATGAGAGGATTACGTATGAAATATCAGCTTACTGTCCCCTGCCTGCTCGGGCTTGAGGCGCCGATCGCCGACGAGCTGCGGCGGCTGGGGCTGGACAACGTGGCGGCGGAAAATGGCCGTGTCAATTTTACCGGCGGTGCCGAGGCCATTGCCAAGGCCAACGTCAACCTGCGCGTGGGCGAGCGCGTGCTGCTGGAGCTCGGCCGTTTTCAGGCGCTGAGCTTTGACGAACTCTTCGAGGGCACCCGCGCCCTGCCCTGGGAGAGCATCATCCCGAAGGACGGCGCGTTCCCGGTCAAGGGCTACAGCCTCAACTCGAAGCTCTTCTCGGTGTCCGACTGTCAGAGCATCATCAAGAAGGCCATCGTCGAGCGGCTGAAATCGGTCTATCACGTCGGCTGGTTCCAGGAGACCGGTGCGAGCTATCAGGTGCAGTTTTCGATCATGAAGGACCAGGTCTCGCTGTGCATCGACACTTCGGGCGATGGGCTGCACAAGCGCGGCTACCGCCCGGCCCACAACGCCGCCCCCCTCAAGGAGACCATGGCCGCCGCGATGGTGAAAATCTCGCGCTACCGCGGGCGGGACGATTTCTGTGATCCCTTCTGCGGCAGTGGCACGATCCCGATTGAGGCCGCGCTGATTGCCAAAAACCGCGCCCCGGGCTTGAACCGGCGCTTTCGCTGCATGGATTGGAGCATCATCCCCGCGCGCACCTGGGACGATGTGCGCGCGGCCGCCCGTGCCGCCGAATTTCATGGCGACTACCGTATCATCGGCAGCGACATCGACGCCGCTGCGATCGAGATGGCCCGCGCCAACGCCGTGCGCGCCGGTGTGGACGATGTCGTGCGCTTTGAGGTGGCCGACGCCACGGTCTTCAACCGCGCGACCGAGCGCGGCGTGATCGTCACGAATCCCCCCTACGGCGAGCGCATCATGGAGAAGGCCGAGGCCGAGCGGCTCTACCGCGAATTTGGCCAGGCCTGGCGCGAGAGCAAAAACTGGCAGCTGTATCTGCTCAGCTCCCACACCGAGTTTGAGCGCTGCTTCGGCAAACCGGCCGATAAAAAGCGCAAGCTCTACAACGGCATGATCAAGTGCGACCTGTTTATGTATTTTAAATAGAAAAACGAGGATGGATTCACGGCAAAAAGCCTTCCCCTCGAGGGGAAGCCATGTCCGCAAATCCAACTTTTCCGGATTAACCAGATACATATAAACAGCTATAGAGGGAAAAAGCGAGGAATCGTTATGAAGCATCTCTTTATCGTCAACCCCACGGCCGGCGGGAGCGATCATACCGCTGCGATCGAGGCGCGGGTCCGCGCGGCCTTTGCCGGACGGGACGAGCCCTGGGAGGTCTACCGCACAACCGCACCGATGGACGCCGTCGGGCGCATCCGGCAGGAGACCGCCCTCGGCGGCGAGCTGCGCGTCTACGCCTGCGGCGGCGACGGCACCTTCAATGAGTGCGTCAACGCCTGCGCGAGGCTGCCGCAGGTGTCCCTGGCCCCGCTGCCCACCGGCACCGGCAACGACTTCTGCCGGATGTTCGGCGACGAGGCCGACACCTTCCGCGATCTCGACGCGCTGCTGCGCGGCCGGGTCGTGCCGATCGACCTGATCGACTGCAACGGGCGCATGAGCGCCAATATCTGCTCGGTCGGGATCGACGCGCGCATCGGCACCGACGTCCACAAATACAGCAGGATCCCGCTGATCGGCGGCGCGACCGGCTATATCACCAGCCTGATCGTGAACGTCTTCAAGGGGATCGCCACCGACATGCATATCACGGCCCCCGGCTTTACGGGCGACGGGAAGTATACGCTGGTGTGCGCCTGCAACGGGCGCTACTACGGCGGCGGCTTCAATCCCAGCCGCGACGCCCGCCCCGACGACAGCGAGCTTGACATCTTCATCGTCGAAAAAGTCAACGTCGTTAAGGTCGCACAGCTGATCGGCAAGTATGCCTCCGGCCGCTCCGACGAGATCGGACGCTATATCCACCATGTCAAAGGCCGCGAGCTCACGATCGAGCTTGAGCGCGAGGACGTTATCAACATCGACGGCGAGGCTATGAACGCCTCACACATCCAGATGCGCCTGCTCCCCCACGCGCTGAACCTGCTGATTCCGGACACGCTGCACTTTTTTGACAGCGCCGACAGGAAACTTGTCACAAATTGTTTATAAAATTCTCCACAATTTTTGCCATTAAGGGCTTGCAAAATTGAAAAAAAGTGGTATGATACACGGTGTTAGCACTCAGCGAATTTGAGTGCTAACACCGTGAAACATTGTATTAACTTATTGGAGGTATATAGAATGAAGCTCAGACCTTTGGCAGACAGAGTTGTTCTCAAGCAGAACAAAGCGGAAGAGCGCACCGCTTCCGGTATTTTCCTGACCTCCTCGGCGCAGGAGAAGCCCGAGGTTTACGAAGTCGTCGAAGTCGGCCCCGGCGGGCTGGTGGACGGCAACGAAGTAAAGATGGTCGTTACCGCCGGTCAGCACGTGCTGGTCGGCAAATACAGCGGCAGCAAGTACAAGCTCGGCGACGAGGAGTTCACCGTCGTCCGTCAGAGCGACATCATGGCCGTTGTGGAAGACTAAAGGAGGATTTGAATTATGGCAAAGCAGATTATTTTCGGTGAAGAGGCCCGCAAGGCCATCGAGCGCGGCGTCAACCAGCTGGCCGACACCGTGAAGATCACCCTCGGCCCCAAGGGCCGCAATGTGGTGCTGGACAAGAAGTTCGGCTCCCCGCTGATCACCAACGACGGCGTCACGATCGCCAAGGAGATCGAGCTCGAGGACGCGTTTGAAAACATGGGCGCCCAGCTCATCAAGGAAGTTTCCACCAAGACCAACGACGTGGCCGGCGACGGCACCACCACCGCCACGATCCTGGCCCAGGCCATGATCAACGAGGGTCTGAAGAACCTGGCCGCCGGCGCCAACCCGATGACGATGCGCAAGGGCATCCAGAAGGCCACCGCCGCCGCTGTCGAGGCTGTCAAGGCCATTTCCCAGCCCGTCTCCGGCTCGAAGGACATCGCCCGCGTCGGCACCATCTCCTCCGGCGACGAGGTCATCGGCTCCCTGATCGCCGAAGCCATGGAGAAGGTCAGCCAGAACGGCGTCATCACCATTGAAGAGAGCAAGACCGCCGAGACCTACAGCGATGTGGTCGAGGGCATGCAGTTCGACCGCGGCTATCTGAGCCCCTACATGGTCTCCGACACCGACAAGATGGAAGCCGTTCTCGACGACGCAATGATCCTGATTACCGACAAGAAGATCTCCAACATTCAGGATCTGCTGCCCCTGCTCGAGCAGATCGTCAAGGCCGGCCGCAAGCTGCTGATCATCGCTGAGGACGTCGAGGGCGAAGCCCTGGCCACGATCGTGCTCAACAAGCTGCGCGGCACCTTCAACTGCGTCTGCGTCAAGGCTCCCGGCTTTGGCGACCGCCGCAAGGAAATGCTGCAGGATATCGCCGTTCTGACCGGCGGCACCGTCATCAGCAGCGATCTGGGCATGGAGCTCAAGGACGCTGACATCAGCATGCTCGGCCAGGCCCACCAGGTCAAGGTCAGCAAGGAGAACACCGTCATCGTTGACGGCGCCGGCAACCAGAGCGAGATCAAGGCTCGCGTTGCCCAGATCGAACACCAGATCGAGACCACGACCTCCGATTACGACCGTGAGAAGCTCCAGGAGCGCCTGGCGAAGCTCAGCGGCGGCGTAGCCGTCATCAAGGTCGGTGCCGCTACCGAGACCGAGATGAAGGAGAAGAAGCTGCGCATCGAGGATGCGCTGAACGCCACCCGCGCCGCTGTGGCCGAGGGCATTGTCCCCGGCGGCGGCACCGCCTATGTGCTGGCCTCCAAGGCCGCCGATAAGCTCCTCGCCGAGCTCGACGGCGACGCCAAGACCGGCGCCGCGATCGTCGCCAAGGCATTGAAGGCCCCGATCATGCAGATCGCCGCCAACGCCGGTGTCGAGGGCGCTGTGGTGCTCAACACTGTTGCCGGCTCCGACAAGACGAACTTCGGCTATGACGCCGCGAACGACCAGTACGGCGATATGCTCGAGATGGGCATCGTCGACC
>ONNS01000001.1 GCA_900319275.1 uncultured Eubacteriales bacterium | reverse complement strand
TTTTGAGAGGAAAACGGAAGGAACGAATATGGAGCTTTCGCCCTAAAGGCGGAAGCGGAATGGAGTGAGTTTCGTTTGACGACGGCGCGAGGCCTCGCTAAGCTCGGCTTAGTGTGTTTTTGCCGGGGCAAAGCTCCGTCAAAAACAAATTGATTTATTTTTCGCCTTCCGAGGCGAAAAATCAGAGGGAGAGCCCTCTGAACTCCCCTGCTGACATTTTTCGTCGCATAAGCTTCCTTGAGGGAGATCGATCAACGATATGTTCAAACAACTCAAATACCAGCTCTTTCTCTCTACGCTGACGGCGGTGGTGGTGCTGCTGCTGGGGATCTATGCGATCACGCAGCTCAAGCTCTACTGGGCCATCGGGGCGATGGTGCTGGTGTGTATCTATCTGATCGTTATTAATATGTGGTTCTGGCATTCGGTGTCGGATCCGGTGCGCATCATGATCCGCGCCGCGCGGCGCATCGCCGGCGGGAGCTACGGCTTTCAGATTCAGGATTTTACCGACGACGAGATGGGCGAATTGGCCCAGGAGATCAATGTCATGAGCGAGAAGATCGCCATGGCCGACAAAACCCGGACCGAATTCATCTCTCAGGTCTCGCACGAGCTGCGCACACCGCTGACAGCTATCGAGGGCTGGGCCGAGACGATCGCCTACGACGAAGCGCTTGAGGGCGACTCGCGCCGCGGTATCGAGATCATCTCGAAAGAGGCCGACCGCCTTACCTCGCTGGTCAAGGAACTGCTGGAATTCACACGGATCCAGGACGGGCGCTTCAATCTGCGCCTGGAGCTGATCGACATCGCCGCCGAGCTTGAGGACGCGCTTTTTACCTACGGCGAGCTGATGAAGCAAAACGGCATCGAGCTCGACTACACGGCGCCGGACAAGGAGATCGCGCTGATCCCCGGCGACCCGGAGCGGCTCAAGCAGGTGTTTTTGAATTTGCTGGACAATGCCTCGAAGCACGGGGGCGACGGGAAAAAGGTCGACGTGGCGCTGCGCGAAGAGGGCGAGGACGTTGTGATCACCGTGCGCGATTACGGCCGCGGCATCCCGGAGGGGGAACTCCCCCACGTCAAGGAGAAATTTTACAAGGGCAGCTCGAAGAACCGCGGGACCGGCATCGGTCTGGCCGTATGCGACGAGATCGTCATGCGCCACGGCGGCGAGCTGACCATCGCCAATGCAGAGGGCGGCGGCTGCCGCGTGAGTGTGCGCCTGCCCCGCCAGAACGGAGATTTCCATGCCAATGAAGAAGAATAACGCAAATGAGAAAGCCGCCTGCTTTCGCACCTCGATCGGCGGACAGGCGCTGATCGAAGGCATACTGATGCGCGGGCCGAAAAAGCAGGCCATCGTCTGCCGCACGAAGGACGGTCTGGTAGAAAAGGTGGAGGAGCTGAAGTTCATCCGCGACCGCTATCCGATCCTCGGCTGGCCGCTGATCCGCGGCGTTGCCGTCTTTTTAAGCTCTATGATCAACGGCATGAAGGCCCTGACCTACTCGGCCGATCTCGTGCCGCTGGAGGAGCAGGGCGAGCCGGACAAGCTCGATCAGTGGATCGAAAAGCATTTCAGCGCGGACAAGGCCAAGGATATCATCATCGGCACGGCCGTCGTGCTGGGGCTGCTGCTGTCGATGTTCCTGTTCGTTTTTCTGCCGGCCTTCATCGTCGGGCTGATCCCGGTGCTCAAGACGAGCTACTTTGTGCGCAACATCTCCGAGGGCGCGGTGCGCGTCGTCATCCTGATCGGCTACATGGCTGCCGTAGCCCGCGTGCCCGACGTGGAACGGCTCTTCCGCTATCACGGGGCCGAGCACAAGACGATTTTCTGCTATGAGCACTCGAAGCCCCTGACCGTCGAGAACGTGCGGCCCGAGCGCCGCTTCCACCCGCGCTGCGGCACCAGCTTTTTGCTGGTCGTGGTGCTGGTGTCGATCCTTGTCAACTCCGTGGTGCGTCTTGACAACACCTTTGCGCGCATCGGCTGCCATCTGCTGCTGCTGCCGGTCGTGGTCGGCATCAGCTATGAGATCAACCGCTGGTGCGGCGCGCACGACAATGCGCTGTCCGCGGTGCTCTCGGCCCCGGGCAAGTGGCTGCAGCACATCACCACCGCCGAGCCCGACGACAGCATGATCGAATGCGCGATCCGCGCGATGGAGCTTGTGATCCCGGAGGAAAAGGGCCTGGACGAGTGGAGCCGATAACACAAACGTCTTTCACCAGACTATATTTTATTTGACTGACTTCGACTTGCTATCATTGCCTTCCCCTCGAGGGCATTGTGCCCTTTACGGGTAGAAGGTGGCATTCGGCGTCTCCCGCAAGCCGAATGACGGATGAGGTGGACTGCTGCGATTGATCCTCGCAGATAAATGGCCACGGACACCTCATCAGTCACGGCGCAGGCGTGGGACACGCCGTGACAGCTTCCCCTCAAGGGGAAGCCATTGTCGCATATCTTTACTTATTGCGTATAGTCGATATCCATCAATACATTTCTGCTATCATCCGTTTTATTGGACATAACTTGTGATATCTTAAGAGAGGACAGGGAATTGAGGACTTATAACGAACTGTACATGCAGACGCGAAATGCGCTGCGCGATGCGAAGATCGAGGGCTTTGCTCTTGAGGCCAGGATCCTTGTGGCGACGGCCGCCGGGAAGACGACCCAGGAGCTGATGCGCGATCTCCCTCTCTACACCTCACCGCAGGTGGAGAAAAAGGTCGGCGAGCTGACCGCGCGGCGCCTGGACGGCGAGCCCGTGGCCTACATCACCGGCAGCTGGGAATTCTACGGTCTGCCGATGGTCGTGACGAGCGACGTGCTGATCCCGCGCATGGACACCGAGCGGATCGTGGACACGGCCAAGGAGCTGCTGACCGGCCGGAACATGAACGCCCGCATCCTCGATCTGTGCTGCGGCAGCGGCTGCATCGCCTGCGCCGTCGCGCACGAAATGCCGGCCACACACATCGTAGCCGTGGATCTGAGCGCCACAGCGCTCGAAATCGCGCGCAAGAACATCGCAGTCAACCGCCTGACGAGCCGTGTGCTGACGCTGCAGGCTGATGCAACGCAGTCTCCGCCGATGTCGATCGGCAAGTTCGACATGATCCTGTCCAATCCCCCCTACATCCCGACCACCGAAATACTGACGCTGGACGCCTCGGTGCGCGACTACGAACCGATCTGGGCGCTGGACGGCGGCGAGACCGGGCTGAAATTCTACAAGGCCATCATCAAATACTGGAAGCATTTGCTCAATCCCGGCGGCTATCTGGTATTTGAGGTGGGTGAGAACCAGGCCGCCGACGTCGAAGAAATGCTGCTCAACGCCGGTTTCCGCGAGACAGACACCCGGCGCGACAGCCAGGGCATCGACCGTGTGGTGTTCGGGAAAATGTAAGTCCCCGCTGCAATGATTCAGAAAAATAATGAGATGAAGGAGAACTCCCATGGCTGAGAAGAAAAAACCTGCCGCCGCTGCGGCGCCGGCTGACGCCGATAAGAAGAAAGCACTGGAAACGGCCATCGCCAAGATCGAGAAGGACTACGGCAAGGGCACGATCATGCGCCTGGGCGATGATATCCCCGTAAATGTGGAAGCTCTGTCCACGGGCTCGCTGGCGCTGGATCTTGCGCTGGGCATCGGCGGTGTGCCGAAGGGCCGCATCATCGAGATCTACGGACCCGAGGCCTCCGGCAAGACGACGCTCGCGCTGCACGTCGTCGCCTCCAGCCAGAAAAACGGCGGCACCGCCGCCTATATCGACGTCGAGCATGCACTCGAGCCGGCCTATGCCCGCGCCCTCGGCGTCAACATCGACGATCTGCTGATCTCCCAGCCCGACACCGGCGAGCAGGCCCTGGACATCACCGAGAGTCTTGTGCGCTCCGGCGCGATCGACGTGGTGGTGGTCGACTCCGTTGCGGCGCTGATTCCCCGCGCCGAGCTCGAGGGCGAGGTCGGCGACACGGTCGTCGGCATGCTGGCCCGTCTGATGAGCCAGGCCATGCGCCGTCTGGCCGGCGCGATCAGCAAGAACAACTGCACGGTCATTTTCATCAACCAGCTGCGCCAGAAGATCGGTGTCATGTACGGCAACCCCGAGACCACGCCCGGCGGCCTGGCGCTCAAATACTACGCCAGTGTCCGCATCGATGTGCGCCGTATCGAGACGCTGAAGGTCAACGGCGAGATGATCGGCAACCGCACGCGCGCCAAGGTTGTCAAAAACAAGGTGGCTCCCCCGTTCCGCGAGGCCGAATTCGATATCATGTACGGCGAGGGTATCTCGCGCGTCAGCGAGATCATCGATCTGGCCGTCAAGCTTGAGCTGATCGACAAGGGCGGCGCCTGGTTTACCGTGGCGGGCAACCGCATCCAGGGCAAGGACGGCGTCAAGCAGTTCCTGGTCGACAATCCCGACATCTGCGACGATATCGAGCGGCAGATCCGCGAGCACGCGGGCGACCTCATGAGCCCGCAGGCCAAGCGCGCCGCGGCCGCCACCGGACGGCTGCCCGAGCTCAGCTCCGCCGCCAAGGGGCTCGACATCACAGCCGCGGACTTTGACGAGGGCTGATGGCCCCGACAACTGTCGCCGCGCTGCGCCAGACGGCGAGCGATCGCGTCACGGTGCTGCTCACAAGCGGCGAGGAGATCAAAACGACGCTGAACGTCGTCACCGATCTGCGCCTCTATGCGGGGCGGGAGCTGGACGAGGAAGAGCTCGCCGGGCTTCGCGCTGCGGCCTCGTCCGCGAGGACGCGCGCACGCGCGCTCGATCTGCTCTCGCGCCGCGCAATGAGCGAAAAGGAGCTCTTTGACAAGCTTGTCAGCAAGGGTGAGGACGAACGCGCCGCCGCCGAGACGGTTGCCTGGCTGGTGCAAAACCGGCTGCTGGACGACGAGAGCTATGCCGCTGCTCTCGCGCGGCACTACACCGCCCGGGGCTACGGTGCCGGGCGCGTCCGGCAGGAGCTGCAGCGCCGCGGGCTCGACCGCTCGCTCTGGGACGAGGCCATGGGCCAGGCGAGCCCCGCCCATGACAGGATCGACAAATTCATCGCCGCGCGATTGAAGGACCCGGAGGACCGCGACCAGGTGCGAAAGGTCAGCGCGGCGCTCGCCCGCCGCGGCTTCGGCTGGGATGAGATCCGCGAGGCGCTTGCGAGTTTCCGCGCGGAGCTCGACGAAGAGCCGAATTAAGCTCGCCTATTCTCTATATTAAGGACTTCTGCTATGGATAAAACCTTTGCTATGATCTCGCTTGGCTGCGCCAAGAATCTCGTGAACAGCGAGCAGATGCTCTATCTGCTCACCGAGGCCGGGTATACCCCGGTGTCCGAGGCCGAGGGCGCGGATCTGGCGATTGTGAATACCTGCGGCTTCATCGACGCTGCCAAGTCCGAGGCCATCGACAACATTTTAGAGATGGCGCGGCTGAAGGCCGAGGGGAAGCTCCGCGGCCTGATCGTCACGGGCTGTCTCTCCGAGCGCTACAAGGATACGATCCTCGACGAGCTGCCGGAGATCGACGCCGTGCTCGGCGTCGGGTCCTTCAGCGATATCGTCGAGGCCTGCGACGCTGTGCTCGAAGAGCACCAGGTCGCTCGCTTTGCCGACCAGAGCGGCCCGATCGACGAGACGCCGCGCGTGGTCTCGACCGGACCGGGCTGGGCCTATCTGCGCATTGCCGAGGGCTGCGACAACTTCTGCGCCTTCTGCGCGATCCCCTATATCCGCGGCCGCTACCGCTCGCGTCCGATCGAGAACGTGCTGGATGAGGCGCGCGATCTGGCCGCCCACGGCATCCGCGAGATCATCGTCATCGCGCAGGATATCACGCGCTACGGCACCGACATCTACGGCAAGCGCTCGCTGGCCCTGCTGTGCCGTGAGCTTGCCAAGATCGAGGGCATCGAGTGGATCCGCCTGCACTATCTCTATCCCGACCAGTTCGACGACGAGCTGATCCGGGAGCTGGCAGGCAACGACAAGATCGTAAAATATCTCGATATCCCGATCCAGCACATCAACGACGGCATTCTCAAGCGTATGAACCGCCGCGGCACCGGCGGAGAGATCCGCGCGCTGTTCCGGACGCTCCGGGAAAAGATCCCGGGCCTGGTGCTGCGCACCAGTCTGATCGCCGGTCTGCCCGGCGAGGGCGAGGCCGAGTTTGAAGAGCTCTGTGAATTTCTGAAAGAGGCAAAGCTTGAGCGCGTCGGCGTCTTCCCCTTCTCACCCGAGGAAGGGACCCCGGCTGAGCGCATGGAGCATGTGGACGCCGAGACCGCACAGCGCCGCGCCGATCTGATCCTAGAGCTGCAGCAGCCGATCATGGACGCTTTTCTCGAAAGCTTCATCGGCCGGACGATCCGCGTGCTGTTTGAGTACACCGACGAAGAGAGCGGCATGTGTGTTGGCCGCAGTTACGCCGATTCCCCCGATATCGACGGTCTGGTGCTGTTCTATGGCGAGGCCGAGCCCGGCACAATGGTCGACGTTGCAATCCGCGACGTCGAGGACGGCAATCTGATCGGCGAAATGGTGTAATACTAGACTCCGATTAAAAGTAGACAAAGTATACTTTTAATAGCGCGATAGCGCGTCGGAGTCTGTATCAGACGTCATCTGTGCTTTCGCACAGATGGGCGACGCGTTTAGCGGCGCCTTTCCAATTAATAGTGTCTACTTTTAATTGGAAAACAGTGTGACACGAAACGGAGTCTTGACAAATGCATACAACTGCAAGTAAAATTACGATCGTGCGCATGGTGCTGGTGCCGGTATTCCTGGCACTGGTGTATACCGGGCATAATGTGGCGGGCTTTGTCGTGTATACGCTGGCCTGCCTGTCGGACTATGCGGACGGCTATGTGGCGCGGCACTACAACCAGATCACCGACTTCGGCAAGTTCATGGACCCACTGGCCGACAAGATCCTGGTGCTCGCGGCTATGTGCTTTTTCGTGGAACGCGGCCTGATGCCCGGCTGGGCCGTGGCGATCGTGCTGTTTCGTGAATTTGCGGTGTCCGGGCTGCGCCTCCTCGCTGTCGAGCAGCAGCGCGTCATCGCCGCCGGCTGGTCCGGCAAGATCAAGACCGCGAGCACGATGGTCGGCTTGGGTCTGATGCTGCTCTTTGGCAGCAGTCAGACACTGTGTCTCCTCGTCACAGCCGTCATCGTCGTCACGACGGTCTGGTCCGGCGTGGAGTATTTCATTCGGAACAAGGACGTTTTCCGGGACTAATTCCCCGATCGTGTAATTTGTCTAAAGGAGATTATTTATGATCCTCTACAATTCCGCCACCCGCAAACGGGAGGAGTTCGTGCCGAACCATCCCGACATCGTGAAAATGTACACCTGCGGCCCCACGGTCTACCATTATGCGCATATCGGCAACCTGCGCTCCTACATCATGGAGGACATCCTGGACCGCTATCTGCGCTACGCGGGCTACAACCTCAAGCGTGTCATGAACATCACCGACGTCGGCCATCTGACCTCGGACGCTGACGAGGGTGAGGACAAGATGCTCAAGGGCGCCCGCCGCGAGCACAAGACCGTCATGGAGATCGCACAGTTTTACACCGACGCCTTCTTCTCTGACTGCGAAAAGCTCGGCATCCGCCGCCCCGACGTGGTCGAGCCGGCCACGAACTGCATCGACGAGTATATCAAGATCATTACGAAGCTGCTGGACACCGGCTACGCGTATCTCGCCGGCGGCAACGTGTACTTCGACACCTCGAAGCTCGAGCGCTACTACATTTTCAACGACTTCAACGCCGAGGACCTCGACGTCGGTGTGCGCGAGGGCGTGGAGGAGGATACCAACAAGCGCAACAAGAACGACTTTGTGCTGTGGTTCACCAAGTCCAAGTTCGAGGATCAGGCGCTCAAATGGGACTCTCCCTGGGGCGTCGGCTATCCCGGCTGGCACATCGAGTGCAGCGGCATTTCGATGAAGCACCTGGGCGACGATCTCGATATCCACTGCGGCGGCATCGACAACGCCTTCCCCCACCACACGAACGAAATTGCCCAGTCGGAGAGCTATCTGGGCCACAAATGGTGCAATTACTGGATGCATGTCTACCACCTGAACACCACCGGCGGCAAAATGAGCAAATCCAAGGGCGAGTTTCTGACGGTCTCGCTGCTGGAGGAAAAGGGCTACGATCCGCGCGCCTACCGCCTGTTCTGCCTGCAGAGCCACTACCGCAAGAGTCTCGTGTTCAGCTGGGAAAACCTTGACAACGCGCAGACGACTTACAACAAGCTCATAGCCAAGATCGCCGCCTTGAAGAGCGACGACGGCGCGGTCGACAATGACGCCTACGCCGCGCTGCGGCAGAAATTCTGCGCGGCGCTCGACAACGACCTGAACACCTCGCTCGCGGTGACGGCGCTCTACGACGTGCTGAAGGCCAAGACAAATGACGCGACCAAGCTCTATACGCTTGCGGACTTCGACAGCGTGCTGAGTCTCGACCTGATCGCCAAGGCCGACATCAAGCGTGAGGAGCTGAAAAAAGAGGCGCTCGCGGCCGGGAGCTTTACGGTCCTCAGCGAGAGCGGCGAGAGCGATGCCGCGATCGAGGCTCAGATCCTCGCCCGTCAGGAGGCCAAGAAAGCCAAAAACTTTGCCGAGGCCGACCGCATCCGCGACGAACTGAAGGCGCAGGGGATCGAGGTCACCGACATCCCCCACGGGGCCAAGTGGAGACGCATATAATTCAATGATTGCGGGCCAGCCGCTTTGCGGCTGGCCCGTCCTTACTAAAGGAGATGAAATAGATGCGCTTTTGTAAAGAGCGTGATCAGCACACGGTCGACAGGGTCGGAGCGGTCGTATTCTGCCTGCTGTTGCTCGGCTGTCTGCTGTTCTTCTGCCCGCATGGACAGGCTATAGCGGCCGGGGACATGGTTCCTGTCGGCAAAACCGAAATCCCCTCCGACAGCACAAGCCTTGACGCTCTGACGCTGAGCCTTTCGGTGGAGGAGCTGCTGGAGGCACTGCCCAGGCTGCCGGAACTGACGGAGATCTGCTTCGTAGACAGCGACGGGCGCTGCGCCTATACGGCCGATACGGTCTCTGCGCTGGACCCGATCCGCACGGCCTACCCCGCACTCCGTCTGCGGCTGTCGTTTGATCTCTTTGGGCAGACCGTAAGCTCGGAATCGGAGCGCATCGAGTTTTACCGTGTGCCGATCGGAAACGAGGGCATGGAGAAACTCCGCGCCGCGGCGCCCTATCTGCGCGAGTGCCGCTATCTGCTCATTGACGGCTGCGGCGTAGACGACGCCGTCATGGCACAGTTTCGCGCGGATTTTCCCTCACTCGGCGTCGTCTGGCGGATCTGGTTTGACGAGGAATACTACTCATCAAAGCTGATGACGCTCAAGCGCAGCGTGATGAGCGATGCCGAGCGTGTGCGCATCCGCACCGTGAATGACAAAAACTGTGCGCTGCTCGGCTATTGTACTGAGACGAAATATCTCGATCTCGGGCATAACTTCTACCTGTCGGACTTCTCCTTCCTCGCAGGCATGCCAAAGCTTGAGGCCTGTATCATTGCGATCACGTCTCTGCATGACCTGACGCCGCTGGAGAACTGCCCGGAACTGGAATACCTGGAGATCTTTACGACCTCAGTCACCGATCTCAGCCCGCTTGCCAAGTGCACCAAGCTCAAGCACTTGAATATCAGCAATCTGAAAGAGGTCACCGATCTGACATGCCTGTATGGGCTGGAGCTTGAGCGGCTGCGCGCTGTCGTCACGAAGATTCCGAAGGAACAGTTTGAGGAATATGCCCGTCTGCATCCCGACTGTGAGATACTGATGCAGGGTTCGGACCCGACGGAAGGAGGCTGGCGCTATGATTCTGCCGGAAAGCAGGTCCCCCGCTATGCGCTGCTGCGTGAACAAATGAAATATGATGAAGACCGTGCAAACGGAATTGCTTGAAACAAGGATACTGAGGATATGAAAAAGAGAAATAAAATCTATACCGCTATCCGCTCCCTTGCCGTCCTGCTGGCCACTCTGTGCGTTCTGAGCTTCGGCACGACAACTGCGCTGGCCGCGGGAACTGTTTATACGATCCCTGAAAACGCGCTGGCGCCGAAGCCGAATCCCGCTCTCTTCGGGGAAACGACGGATCCCGCCGTCATTCAGTCTCTCATCGACCGCTCGGCCACGCTGCTCGAGGGTCAGGAGCTCTCCTGGAACGCCGACATTGAGCGTATGGAAGACTCCACCATGCGCTATTACTGCGACGACAGCATTCTTGTCATCACCTGGAAAGAGGTGATCCAGAATGCGGCGGTCACCTTTGCCGAAATCAAGCTTGCCGACGGCTCGCAGCTGCGGCGCGCGCTGGCCGGAGGCAGCTACAATTCCGGCATCCGACAGAAGGCCACGGTCATGGGCGAGGAGGCCAACGCCGTGATCGCCTTCAGCGGTGACTTTTACGATCTCCGTTCGCTGGGCATCACGGTGTATCAGCGGCAGCTCTACCGCAACGAGCCGCAGCGCGTCGACACGGCCTTCTTCACGGCCGGCGGCGATATGATCTTCTCCCACCGCGGAGAGCTGGCCGGTCCCGGCGAGGCACAGGCCTTTATCGAGCAAAACGACGTACTGTTCTCCGTCGCTTTCGGCCCGATCCTGGTGGAAGACGGCGTGCTGCGCACCGAGACCGAGCGCTATCCCGTCGGCGAGATCAACGCACAGTACTCGCGCGCTGTCATTGCCCAGAAGGACCACCTGCACTACCTGCTGATGACCACAGGCCAGGAGGGGCGCTTCTGGCGGCGCATCACAGTCAACGAGGCCGGACAGTATATCTTTGACAAGGGCGTACAGAAGGCCTACACGCTCGACGGTGGGCAGACGGCCACGATCGCGATGCAGGGCAGCACGGTCAATCGTGTGGACTGGGATCAGGAGCGCACTATGAGCGATATCATCTATTTTGTCTCGGCCATACCCGAGGCCTGACGTGCAACAAAAACAAACAAGGGCTGTACCGGCAGAATGGAAAGCCGTACAGCCCTTGTCTTTATTTCATTGGGTTCTATTTGTCCGATGTCAGCTGTTCATCGAGCTCCAGCGCGTAGCCCGTCAGCATCGTGGCGATCGCATTCATCACGCTCCGGTGCTTGGGCATCCTTTCGGTCATCACGACCACGACGATCGGCGTCGGCGTATCGATAATCGCCGCCACATGGTGGACGTCCACATTCTGATTGCTGTAATCGCCATACTTCTGGGCGATCGTATAGGTCTCGCCAACCGAAGCGAGATCCTCACGCAGCGGGGAACGGTACAGACTGTCGAGCGTCTTGGCGTAGTCATCACAGTGATTGTACAACCAGGCCATGACATCTGTCATAAATCTGGCAGTGAAATAGCTTTGACGATAAAAGCAAGGCTGATAATAGTCCTCGGGCAGTGTTGAGACGCTGCAATAGGCCTTGCGGCAATCCTCCGGGCTGTCAAAATGCCCCATCAGCGAAAGTGCTGTGCTGTTGACAGAGTTGATCAGCACCCGATCCCGGTCTGCGTCCAGCAAGGAGAGCGTCGGGAAAGTCCCCGTTTCAAGAATCTTACCGTCAGCGGCCTCGTTGTCCAATGCAATATATAACGGGACCTTATAGAGACTGGCACTGTAAATCCAACTGTCTCCGCGGTAAAAATAGGTATCCCCGGTGCCGGTGTAATAAAACCCCACCGCAATCTGCGATCCGTCCACACCGTACTGTGCGAGTATTTCTTCCACCTTATCCGTCAACTCTCGGGCATCCAGGATACCGGTGGCCGTGCCGGGGTACTCCTCCTCCGCGCAGGCCGTCACGCTGTAGGTGAACAATAGAATCATACAAAGCAGGAGACAAAGCCCTCTGCGTATGACTGTCATTGATGCGCTCCCCCTTACGGTTTGCAGACGCTGCAGGGCTCATAGCCCAGACGAAGCAGCTCTTCCCGCGACTTCGTATTTTCCCAGCGATAGACATCGGAGATTTCGCCGACTTTGCTGCAGTCGGTAGTATGGAAGATCGCACTGCTGATATCCGCCACATAGGTTTTCGTCAGCGAATCCGACACATGGGAGAGCACATTATCGACAGCATTGGCAATGGCATTATTTGCGCTCTGTGTCGCGCTCTGGACAGAGGGTTCTTCCGTCGCCGCGCTCTGTACCGTATTCTGCACAGCGGGTGCCGGTGTCTCGGCGCTCTGCTCGATCACCGTCGGCTGCGTTGTGGCGCTGGGTTCCGGATTTGTCTCTGTCTGCGCAGTCTCGACTACAGGCGTGGTTTCGGCGACAGGCGTGGTTTCGGGATACAGCAGCGTGCCCTCGGTCAGCAGATACGTTTTCACCCATCCGAGACGTCCGTCATCGGTGCGGATCAGCGTGTGGCCATTTTCACGCGCCAGCGCCGTCTGCGGCAGACCCGCATATACAACACCGCAGATAAAGTTCAAGTTCGAGGGGCTGTTGAGAAGGAAGACGCCTCTTCCCTCATGGTTGGGCTTCACATAGACGATCTCATAGTCGCTCAGCCAGCTGTCATTCTTCGGGGCCACAAACGGCAGCCGCATGCCGGCAATGTCGTCCTTGCCGGGGCGCGGTCTCTCGGTGGGAACAGGTGTGGGCTCGGCGGTCGGTTCGGGTGTGGGCTCGGCGGTCGCCGCGACCGCCGGTTCCGCCGTGGGCTCCGCCGTCGGCGCGACTGTCGGTTCCGCGGTCGGCTCCGGCGTTGGCTCTGCTGTCGGCTCCGGCGTGGGCTCCGCTGTCGGCTCGGCGGTCACTTCAACCGTAGCTTCCGCCGCGGGTTCCGCGGTCGGCTCTGCCGCAGGCGCCGTCGTCTCGACAGGTTCGGCGGTCGCTGCGGATACGGGTCTGGGTGTCACGCTGACAAGATAGCCCGCCAGCGGGTCGACAGTCGGCACGGGGTTCGCCGCTTTCGTCGGTTTATAACGCAGGAAAAAGACAATACCTGCGGCAATCGCAGCAAACAGCAGCACCGCCAGCAACACTCTCATCGTACGGCGGCGATTGGCCTCCTTGACCTCGATCTCTAATTGCAAATGCCCGCAATACGGACATATCTCCTTTTCATCGGGAATTCTTTTCCCACAGTGGCAGCATTTCATTGGCCGCACTCCTCTCTCGAATATGTTTACAATATTTTACCTCAAGCAGTGAAAAACCACAAGAGGATTCATGCGCTTATCAGAGGGCTTTTTTCAGCATTCTGTCCATCTATTCTGCAAGGCGTCATCCGCTGCTCCAGGGCTTAGTTCACAAGGCCGCGGCAACAGCCATGACGCGCTCTATTCGCCAGAGAAGAAATCAGAGATCTTCTCCAGAAAAGACGCGATCTTCTGCAGTGTCTCACCCATACGCTGGAAAAAGCCGACGGCTTTCTCGCCGTTGGTCTTGACGTTCTCGATGGTCTGCTGCACATTCTCAGCACTCTTTTTGAGATTTTCGGGATTCAGTTTGGAAAAGGTGCGGCACAGATCCCGCAGCATTCCGACCTGATAATCGCTCAGATTGACATGGACCCTGGAGGCGATCTCGCGGATACGCCGATCCAGTTCCTGGTCAGACAATCCGCCAAGCTCGGATGCCCTGTCCTTCATCTCGCCGATGATCTGACTGGTTTCCGCCGCACCGAGCGCTTCACTCAGCTCTCCGGTGGTGGCCAGCTCCTGCGTACCGGCGTCCGCCGTGGTTTCATCGAGCGTTCTGCCGGTAATACTGGCGTAAGCCTTGTACACGCCGGCCAGCGCCGCCGTGCCGCTGACAGGAAAAGGCGCCGTGACGATGACGCGCGCATCGGTGATCCCGGCGGTAGAAAGCGCCTGAAGGACCATTTCGCGGCTGGCCCAGTTGACATTGCTGACCGCAACACTGAGACCCGAGCCGGCTGGCAGTAGCTCGAAATAGACACAGGAAACGCTGCGCGTGCCAAGCTGCTCGTCAGAAACGAAGCCTTGCAGCACCTGGCGCTCCTCGGCGTTGGTGAGCGTAAGCTCACCGACCGAGCCGCGGACTATGGCAAGATTCGAATAGACCTGGGCGATCTGATCTTCGGTCAGATCGGCGCCAAGCACCACGCGAGCCGAGGGCGCATCGGCAAAAGCGGGCACAGCAATGCCGAGGATCAGCAGCAGGATCAGCAGTGCGCAGAGCACACGGACAACCAGTTTCTGCGTTTTGGGATCCAATTGAGACACCTCCTTTTCCAAGCTTTCTTTATATTTTATCACAAGTAGATGCGCTTGAAAAGCCTTTTGATACTGTGGATGTAAAAAAACGGATGTCAAAAAGTCGGCACTCCGTAATCATACAGCAGGGCAGATTGCACAAGAGCAGTGGAAAAACCTCCCGTGACGAAAACACGAGAGGTTTTTCCATATCGTATGCGGCAAAACAACGCTCAGCCGCGCGGGTCATAAGCATAGTTGTTGGGATTGCGCAGAAGGCCGGCCCAGGTCTCACCGGCATCAATGCGGAACAGATAATAGCCGTCGCGGCACAGCTTACTGTCGAGATTGCCGTTTGCGTCCTTCAGTCCGGTGTTCACATCGACATAGTTGCAGCCGCTGCGCGAGCAGTAGTCCTTGAGATAGTCGTTATACGCATTGATTTTTGCGTTATTGATGCGGGAATTGTCATGCCCGGAGGCGACAGGCGTGATGGACTCGACAAAGATCCGAACATCGGGGTTTGCCTCCTGGATTGCCGTGATCAGATCGCTCCAGAGCTTTTTATAGGCTTCGTCTTCCACACGGCCGATATCCTCGATACCGAGCACCAGAAAGACCTTGCTGCAGCCGCTCGCCTTGACCGCGTTCGGGATGCTGTACCAGCCGCCGCGGTATGCCAGCGCCATGGTGCCGTTTACCGCCGAGGAGAGTGTAAAGCTCGTGCGTGTCAGGAAGAGCGCCTCGCCCAGTCCGCCGTTGCTGTGCTCGGCGTAGTAGGCCAGCGTACCGCAGACGTCGCCGCCGACAAAGAGCGCATCGTCAAACCAAGACGGTTCCATCAGATCGACAGGGATCGCGGTATCGACCAGCTGCGGCGTGACGACCGGCGCCTCTACTTCCGACGGGGTGTTGGCACTGACAGGATTCTCTGTTGCGGAGGGATCGACCGGAGGCGCGGTCTGAACATCGTCTGCCATCTGCGTGGCATCCAGGATCACGATGCTGCCGTCAGTCACCGCGGCATCGGCAACAGGGTTCGCCGCCGCGTCCGGCACCGCCGCGGCACCGTCGGTAGACCAGGTCTGGCCGTTGGCGAAAATCGACTGCTGTCCGCCCTGCCCCTTTGCCTGTTCATAATAGGCGCGGGTGGAACAGGAGGCCAGAAGCAGCGCCAGCAACGACAGCACAACGGCCAACTGTAACTTCTTTTTCATAGCTGTATCCCCCTATCCCCGCCCGATACGGGACGGGCCGACATAATACATGAAGAATTATAGTATAATAAGCGGATCGAATCAAGAGAGAATCCAACAAATTCTGACAAGTTTTTCCCAAATGCGGCAAAGCTGCCCGATCACTGGACGGCCTGCCTGAAATCCTGCGCCATTTTCCCGCTCGTCGCCGTGATGAACAGCGCCGCATACCGGCCCTCGCGGACAGCAACGGCGTGCCGCGTGATTTCATACTGATCGGGGAGATAGCCCTCCATCTCTTCTCGTCTGGCCTCGATACGTGCCTGCGCCGCGGCCAGAATCCGCACGGCGGCATCTTCGTCCGCGGCCTCGAACAGCCAGATCTCATCGACGCGCACACTGTCGCCGCAGAGCGCGGCAATGCCCTGTCTGTAATCCTCCGGCGCGATACCGTAGGCGTTATAGACCGTTGACGAGGACAGCATCACCATGTCCTCCAGCTTTGCTTCGACTGCCAGAGCGTCATAATATGCCCGCAGATCCGCACCGCGGCCGTCTTCCTGCGCGGCCCAGTCCCCATAGAGATCGCGCGAGTAATTGGCCGGATCCTTCAGTGCAGCGCACCACAGCGCGCCGGCATCGAGAATCAGATGGACATAGCCGTCCCGGCAGAGCTCGTCGCGCAGTGTGCCGTCATCGTCTTTGAAGATGCTTGTCACATCGACGTAGCAACAGTCGTTCTCCTCGCAGAAATCGCGCAGCAGCTCGTTATAACGGTCGATCCGGGCATTCGTCAGCGCGTTGTTCGGCAGCGATTTCATCATCGGCGTGACCGACTGAAAGAATATACGGATCTCCGGCGCGTTTTCGCGGATCCCGTCGACAAGTGTGCTCCACAGCGAGGCGTACCGCCCGTCGTCGTAGCTGCCGACATCGTTCATGCCGATCAGAAAAAAGACCTTTTTCGCCCCTGTCTGGGGCAGCAGGGTGTTCGGCTTGTAACCGCCGCCGCGGTAGTAGAGCAGCATCGAACCGTTGACAGCCGACGTGATCGAGTAGTTCGTGCGGCAGAAGAACAGCGCCGAGCCCAGTTGACTGTGCTGCTCGGCGTAGGCCTGCAGCGTACCGGCGATCGAATCGCCGATTAATACCGCATCGTCAAACCAGCTGTCCTCGAGGGGAAGTGCCGACGCTGCCTCCGGCGTCTCCGCCGCGGCAAAAACAGGGAGCCTCGTGAAGGCGCAGAGCAGCACGCTGATGCAAAGCAGCACAGCGGCAATTTCAGAGCGGCGGCGTTCCACGACAGACTCCCCCTTTATTCTATGTATTTTTCAGTATATTACAGAATATTGAAGAATGCAAGAGGAAAGTTACGTAAACCTGTAAAATGATTATGTAAACCTTCCGTGGCTTGCCTGCTGTGCCGGTATGGCCCTCAGCGGTATGTTGGTATCATTCCTCCATCGCACGGAAGCGCTCGAGAAAGCTGTGCAGTTCGCCCTCGGTCTTATAGGCCGGGAAGGTGTCCAGACTGACCGAATGGATCGCGCGGAAGATGTTTTTCTCAATATTGGGATTGGTCTTCCGCAGCTCGCGCAGCAGCAGCTTGATCTCCTGGCGCTTGCTGCCCCCCACGCCGTCGGCGCTGTTGTGCACCCGCTCGGTCAGTCGGCAGGCACACTGGATGAAGCTGAGCTCGTTATAGCGGCACCAGGCCAGGATGTCCTCCTCGTGGATGGCATACATCGGGCGGATCAGCGTCATGCCGGGGAAGTTCTGGCTGTGGAGCTTTGGCAGCATGGCCTGCAGCTGTGCGCCGTAGAACATGGCCATGACCGTCGTCTCGATCACGTCGGAAAAGTGATGGCCGAGCGCGATCTTCCGGCAGCCCAGCTCCTGCGCTTTGGCATAGAGCGCGCCGCGCCGCATGCGGGCGCAGAGGTAGCAGGGGTTTTGCTGCACCGAATCCGCCGCGGCGAAGATATCGCTCTCGAAAACCGTGATCGGGATGCGCAGCAGCGAAGCGTTATCCTCAATTTTTTGACGGTTCACCGGGGCGTAGCCCGGGTCCATGACGAGATAGACCAACTCGAACGGGAAATCGCTGTGCTTCTGCAGCTCCTGCAGGAGCTTGGCCATCAGCATCGAGTCCTTGCCGCCCGAAATGCAGACCGCGATTTTGTCGTTGGGCTCGATCAGCTCATACTCGCGGATGGCCTGGATAAACGGCGTCCATAGCGCTTTGCGGAATTTGGTGTTGATGCTGCGCTCGATAAGCTGGCAGCGGTCGAGATTACGATTCATAGTGTCTCCTGTTCCTTTGCTGTTTTCCCGGCAGTGCCCGCGCGCAGCAGGTCGCGCACGACCTCGCCGGCCAGGATCAGTCCGGCCGCCGAAGGCGTGAACGAGACCGAACCGGGGATATCCCGCCGATCGGGGGTCTCGGCGCGGGCCGCGGTCTCAAGCGCGGGATCGGGCATGAGGGGCGGCTCCTTCGAGTAGACGACCTTCAGATGCTCGATGCCGCGTTTTTTGCACTCCTTGCGCATGACGCGCGCGAGCGGACAGACGCTGGTTTCGTAAATATCGGCGATCTCAAAGCGCTCGGGGTGCAGCTTGTTCCCCGCCCCCATCGCGCAGATGATCGGCGTTCCGGCTGCGCGCGCCTTTTCGATCAGGGCGAGCTTGCCGGTGACCGTGTCGATCGCGTCGACCACATAGTCGTAGCGTGTAAAATCAAACTGTCCTTCGGTCTCGGGCAGGAAAAAGCAGCGGTACGGCGTCACAGCGCAGGCGGGGTTGATATCACGCACGCGCGCCGCGGCCGCGTCGACCTTATACATACCGATCGTGCTGTGCAGGGCGATGATCTGCCGGTTGAGATTCGACGGGGCGACGGTGTCGCTGTCGATCAGATCCAGCGCGCCGACGCCGGCGCGGGCCAGTGCCTCGACGACATAGCCGCCGACGCCGCCGACGCCGAACACGGCGACGCGCGCGCGGCGCAGCGCGTCCACAGCAGCGCTGCCGAGCAGCAGCTCGGTGCGGGAAAAGTACTCGTTCATGGCTGCACCTCGCAGATCGTGCCGCCGCCGAGCACCGTATCGCCGTCATAGAGCACCAGGGCCTGGCCGAGCGTCGGCGCGCGCTGCGGCTCGTCGAAATCGACGCGCAGGCGGCCGTTCTCGATGACCGCCGTGCAGGGCTGCTCGCGGTGGCGCGAGCGGAGCTTGGCGCAGCAGCGCAGTTCCCCGTCGATGCCGGGCACTGCGATCCAGTTGAGAGCCTCGGCGTAAACGGTCCGCTTCCAGAGTCCCTCGCCGTGCGTCAGGCGCACCTCGTTGCGATCCGCGTCCACCCCGGCGACGTACCAGGGCGCCGTGCTCGCGAGACCCAGGCCCTTGCGCTGGCCGACCGTATAGCGGATGATACCCTTATGTCTGCCGACGATATGGCCCTCGGGGTCGACAAAATCCCCCTCGGGAAAGTGTTTGCCGCTGTAGCGCTCAACAAAGGCGGCATAATCGCCGTCGGGCACAAAGCAGATATCCTGCGAATCGTGCTTGCGCGCGTTGAGGAAGCGCAGCTCGTCGGCCAGCGCGCGGGCCTCGTCCTTTGTGTAGTCCCCCAAGGGAAAGCGCACGCGCGCAAGCTGCTCCTGGCTGAGCAGATAGAGGAAATAGCTCTGATCCTTCGGCTCGTCCAGGCCTTTTTTCAGCAGCCAGCGCCCGCTCGGCTTGTCATAGGCGACACGCGCATAGTGCCCCGTGACGACCAGATCGAGCCCGCGCTCGTCCGCGGCCTCCATCAGGCGGCCGAATTTCAGTTTTTTATTGCAGATGATGCAGGGGTTCGGGGTTCGGCCGTTCTCATAGGCCGCGACAAAGGCGTCCTCGACCTCGCGCGCGAAGGCCGCGCGGCAGTCGAGCACGGTGTGCTCGATCCCCAGCGCGCGGCAGACGGCGGCCGCGTCGGCGATGTCGCGCTCGCTGCGTGCGCTCTCCTGCAGGCACATCGTGACGCCGTGCGCGCCAATGCCCTGCCGCAGCATCAGCGAGGCCGCCACCGAGGAATCGACCCCGCCGCTCATGGCGATCAGAGCCTTCATGGCAGACTCCTTCCGCGGCAAATACATAAAATTATCTTTTTTTCTGTCATGGTTACGCTCTCTTCCTTGCGTGCAGCTTCTTAATTGATATATTATACATCCTGTCTGCGGTTTTTTCCACATAAAATTGCACACTTGATATTCCCGATTTTCCCGGTATAATATGATGTGTTAAAGAATTATTCTGCTGTGCGCATGGAAAGGGGTGACGGCCATGGCGGACATGGAGACAATTGACATAGATATCATCAAACATATTGACAAGGAAGTCGTCTACACCGCGCAGGCCATCCCACCGCGCCCGACGCCGCTGCCCGAGCGTTCCCCCGCCGCCGAGCGGCCGCGGCCGGCCTTCGGACAGCTGGACTTTGATCTGCAGCACTCGCTGACCCAGCGCGCGCGGATCTTCCGCGAGGACGCGCTGCGCTATGCCGATCGCGAGAGCGACGAAATCTATACCGGCAACTTTCAATCCTATTACACAACCTATCGCGCCCTGCCGACAAAGGTGCTGGAGGGCTACTTCGGCTGGCGCACCCGGCTGCGCCGCGGGGCGTACACCGACGCGCCGCTCTCGTTCAAATTTCTCTACGCTTACGAGCTGCTCGGCTGCATCGGCGTAAACTCTCCCGCGGAGGGCTTTGAGGCGCTCGAGGCGCTGCGGCAGCACTACCGTGAGCGCGTGCTGACAGACTATCTCGATATCTGGCTGCGGGACTTCGCGGTGTACTACGCGCTGGATGAGCGCTATGTTGCGCGCGCCTTTGACGAGGTGCGGCGCACCGATCGGCTGCGCGCGGCGCTGAAATACCCCGACAAGTACGGCTCTGATGAGGTTTTCGACGCGCTCAGCGCCGTTTCGAGCTACGACGTGACCCGCTCGCCCTTCTACAAGGCGCAGGGCGAAGTCTGCCGCGAGGCGCTCTCGCGCGTGTACCGGGCCGTCTGCACGAGCGAGGCCGAGCGCGGAACAACGAGCTTTCAGGAGCTCTTCTGCGGCGTCGCCGGGGAAATCCCCTATCAGATGTTCCGAAACGCCGTATTCATCGAAACGCAAAAGCACCCCGACGCCACGGTGGAGATCGACGACGTGCGGCGTTATATCTGCCGCTTTGGCCGCTGGCGCTGCGAGTGTCTGGGCGTCAGCGGCAAGCAGCCCGGCAAATCCGCCGCGATGGGCGAGCTGCTGCACGAGGGCGAGCGGATCGCGCGCGAGGTCTTCGGCTTTGCCCGCCCGCTCAAGCCCAACGGCCTGAAAAAGCGCACGCTGAAGACCGTGCAGCGCGCGGTGGAGGATTATTATCAGGAACGAAAACAGGCCAGCCGCCCGGCCGTATCCGTCGACCGCAGCCTGCTCTCGGGCATCCGCTCGGACGCCGCGCTGACGATGGAGCGCCTGCTGATCGAAGAGGACGAACCGGAGAACGCCGCGCTCTCTCCGATCGAGACGGAGACCGTGCGCGCGCCGGCAGAGGCCGCTGTGTTGCCGTCCGAACCGGCGCATGAAACAGAGCACAGAGCCGCACCGCCCGCCGGACTGACGGAGGACGAACGACAGTTTCTGCTGTTGCTGCTGGAGGGAGAGCCCTGGCAATCCTTTACGAGCGAACGGCGGCTTTTCCCCTCGCTGCTGGCTGACAGCATCAACGAAAAGCTGTTCGAGCTGATCGGCGACACAGTGCTCGAATCCGACGGCGGCGACGGCTATGCCGTCGTGGAAGATTACCGGGAAGACTTGCTTAGTATCTTCGGATAAAAGCTACAGGAGACAACTATGGAACCGAAAACCAAAGTCCCGCGGCGCATTGCGCAGGCGGTTTTGAATTCTCTCAAGGGCGGCGTCGTGCCGCGCATCGGTCTGCCCTATGTGACGGTGGGCCGCAAAAACGAGATCAGCGCGCTGCTGCACGACATCGACATCATCGCCGAGGGCGGCGCGTCCTTCCGCTTCATCATGGGCAAGTACGGCAGCGGCAAAAGCTTCCTGCTGCAGACGATCCGCAATTACGCGATGGACCGCGGCTTTGTCGTGGCCGACGCCGACCTCTCGCCCGAGCGGCGCATGACCGGCACGCGCGGGCAGGGCCTCGCGACTTACCGCGAGCTGATCGGCAACCTTTCAACCAAGACCCGGCCCGAGGGCGGCGCGTTGATGCTGCTGCTCGACCGCTGGATCAGCTCGGTGCAGGCGAAGGCTGCAGCCGAATCGGGTCTTGCGACTGACAGCGAGGCTTTCGCACGGCTCGTCAGCCGGGAGATCTACACGGTCATTTCCGGTATGAACGAGCTGGTGCACGGCTTCGACTTTGCCCGCCTGCTCTCGCTCTACTACGAGAGCAGCATCCACGGCGACGAGGACACCAAGGCGCGTGTTCTGCGCTGGTTTCGCGGCGAATACCCGACACGCAGTGAGGCGAAGCGTGAGCTTGGCGTCAACGCGATCATCACCGACGACGACTGGTACGATTATCTCAAGCTCTTCGCGGTGTTCTTCCGGCAGGCGGGCTATCAGGGACTGCTGGTGCTGATCGACGAGCTGGTGAACATCTATAAGATCCCGAACAGCATCACGCGCAACAGCAACTATGAAAAGATCCTGACGATCTACAACGACGCGCTGCAGGGCAAGGCGCGCGGCATCGGCTTTATCCTCAGCGGCACGCCGCAGTGCATCGAGGACAGACGCCGCGGCGTCTACAGCTATGAGGCGCTGTCCTCGCGGCTCGCCGAGGGCAAGTTCAGCCGCGAGGGCGCGCGCGACCTGCTCTCCCCGGTCATCCGGCTGGAGGCGCTGACCGCCGAGGAGATGCTGGTGCTGACCGAAAAGCTGGCCGATATGCACGCCGGGCTCTACGACTACACGCGCACGATCAGCGAGGACGAGCTGGAGGTCTTCATTCGCATCGAATACGGGCGCGTCGGCGCCGACACGCGCATCACACCGCGCGAGATCATCCGCGATTTCATCGAGCTGCTGGACATCCTCTATCAGCACCCCGATCTGAGCGCCGAGGCGCTGCTCCACAGCGAGGAATTCTCCTATGCCAGATCCGAAGCCGTCAGCGACGAGACGACCGACGAGCTGGCGGAATTCACCGTATAGCGGAGGGGAAAGCTTATGGACGTTTTTTCACGCTATGCCCCGTTTGTGCAGGACTATATCTACCGCAGCAGCTGGCAGACGCTGCGCGGCATCCAGGTGGCGGCGGGCGAGGCGATTTTCAACAGCGAGGACCACGTGCTGCTGTGCGCCTCGACCGCGGCGGGAAAGACCGAGGCGGCCTTTTTCCCGATCATCACACTGCTGAGCGAGAAGCCCTCGGCCACGGTCGGCTGCCTGTACATCGCGCCGCTGAAGGCCCTGATCAACGACCAGTTTCTGCGTCTGACCGACCTGCTGGAGGAGGCCGAGCTGCCGCTCTGGCACTGGCACGGCGACGTGGCCGAGTCGCACAAGCGCAAGCTGATGAAAAATCCCTCGGGTATTCTGCAGATCACGCCCGAATCGCTGGAGGCCATGCTGCTGCGCCGCCACGGGGAGATCCCCCGGCTGTTCGGCGACCTGCGCTTTATCGTGATCGACGAGATCCATTCCTTTCTGCGCGGCGACCGCGGGATGCAGACCTTCTGTCTGATCGAGCGGCTGTCGCGCATGGCCGGCGTCGAGCCGCGGCGCATCGGTCTTTCGGCCACGATCGGCGATCCGGCGGCCGTGGGCGCGCTGCTCGCCGCCGGGACGGGCCGCCGCACCGTGATTCCGCGCTTTGAAGCGCCGGGCATGAAGTGGCGCCTCTCGATGGAGCACTTTTACAAGACGCCGCCCCAGGCCGCCGACATGCCCGAGGAAGAATCGCCGCCTGCCCCTGCCGCGGCGGCGCAGGTGCTGCCCGCCGCCCCTGCCGCGGACCTTCCGGTTCCCGGCCGCAAGGCGGAGGCGGTCGCCGCCCTTGCGCCCACCGACGAGACGGCGAGCGACGCGGCCCCGATCATGGCCGACCCCGGTTACGCCTATATCTATGAGCACACGCGCGGACGCAAATGTCTGGTGTTCTCGAACTCGCGCGAGGAGTGCGAGGAGGTGACCTCGACGCTGCGCGGCTACTGCGAGGCCCGGCACGAGAGCGACCGCTTTCTGATCCATCACGGCAATCTCTCCTCGGCCTACCGCGAGAGCGCCGAGTACGCCATGAAGGACGAGGACAGCGCGCTGACGACCTGCACCACGGCCACGCTCGAGCTCGGCATCGACATCGGCAAGCTCGAGCGCGCCTTCCAGATCGACGCGCCGTTTACGGTCTCGGCCTTTCTGCAGCGCATGGGCCGCACGGGCCGCCGAGGCGATCCCGAAGAGATGTGGTTCGTGCTGCGCGAGGAGCACGCCGAGGCGCGCGCCGTGCTGCCCGAGACCGTCCCCTGGAAGCTGCTGCAGGCCATTGCGCTGGTGCAGCTGTACATCGAGGACCACTGGGTCGAGCCGCCGCGCGAGGGGCGGCTGCCCTACAGTCTTTTATACCACCAGACCATGAGCACGCTCGCCTCGCTCGGCGAGATGACGGCGGCGGAGCTCGCCTCGCGCGTGCTGACGCTCGCGCCGTTTCGGAACATCACGCAGGACGACTATAAGCTGCTGCTGACCCATCTGATCGAGACCGACCAGCTGCAGCGCACCGAGAACGGCGGGCTGATTGTGGGGCTCGCGGGCGAGCGCGTCGTCAACAACTTCAAGTTCTTCGCCGTGTTCCAGGAGAACGAGGAATATTCGGTCCGCTGCGACTCGCAGGAGCTCGGCACGATCGTCAAGCCGCCCCCGATCGGCGACAAGATCGCGATCGCAGGTCACGTCTGGGTCGTCGAGGACGTGGACGTGCAGCGCCACGAGGTCTACTGCTACCCGGTCAAGGGCAGCATCCCTGCCTATTTCGGCGACGTGGCCGGGGACATCCACACGCGTATTCTGGAAAAAATGCGCGAGATCCTGAAAGGCAGCCGCAGCTACGGCTATTTGCGCCCCAACGCCGCCGCGCGGCTGCGGCAGTTTCGCGACAGCGCCGCGCGCTCAGGGCTCGCCGACTGCCCACTTGTACCGCTCGGCGGGCAGATGTACTGTCTGTTCCCCTGGCTGGGCAGCTACGCCTTTCTGGCGCTCGAGCGCTTTCTGCGCATCCGCTGCGCCGCGCGCCTCGGTCTGCGCGGCTTCAACTCGGCACGGCCCTACTTCATGCAGTTTACGATCGGCGTCAGCCCCGAGGAATTCTTTCAGATCCTGAAGGAGGAGGCCGAGGTCGACTTCTCCCCGCTCGAGCTGCTGTTCCCGAAGGAGCTCCCGGTCTTCGACAAGTACGACGAGTATCTGCCCGAGGAGCTCGTGCGCAAGGGCTTTGCCTGCGGCGTGCTGGACGTCGAAGGCATGAAGAAGCGCATCCGGGAGATCGCCCGTGCCGCCGAACTGTTTCCATTATAACGACAGAACGCAAAATGCGGGTATCTGCCCGTAGGGGCGGCCCTCGCGGCCGCCCGGCATAAAGGCGATACACATAATAAATGGGCTGGGCGAATTCGGAACAACTGTTGTCACGAATTCGCCCAACCCATTTTGATTGTTGTATCGGTATTCCGCCGGGTCGTCGAGGGCGCCGACCCCTACAGAACAATACAAAAACCTGCTTTTTCTCTATTCTTTTGATTCCCTCAAAGCGCCGCGATCGCGCGGCAGAGGGCGTCGACTTCCTCATCGGTATTGGCCCAGCTCGTGCAGAAGCGGACGATCGAGCGGCCGTCGGGCACCTGGCCCTCTTCTTCAAAGATGAAATCTCTCGCGAGCGCCGCCTTCTGCGCGTCGGTCAGCACGACAAACTGCTGGTTGGTGCTGTTCGGCATATAGAGCGGCAGGCCCTTCGCCTCGCACGCGGCCTTGAGGCGCATCGCGAGCGCGTCGGCCCGACGGCCGAGCTCGAAATAGCGGCCGTTCTCAAAGAGCGTCGCAAATTGCAGGCCGAGCAGCCAGCCCTTCGCGAGCAGGGCGCCGTTTTGTTTCATAAAGCTGCGAAAATGCCGCCGCAGCGCCGGGTTTTTCAGCACCAGCGCCTCGCCGAAGAGCGCGCCGCATTTCGTCCCGCCGATCGTGAAAGCGTCGCACAGCGCGGCGAGGTCGGCGAGCGTCACGTCGCTGTCCGCCGCGCCCAGCCCATAGGCCATGCGCGCCCCATCGACATAGAGATAGAGCCCGTACTCATCGCAGACCGTGCGCAGCGCGCACAGCTCGTCGAGGCGGTAGATCGTCCCGTACTCGCTGGGCATGGAGAGGAAGACGAACTTCGGCTCGGTGATGTGCTCGGGGATCGTGCTCACGCGGTAGGCCTCGGCAATGCCGCGGACCGCCTCAGCCGTCAGCTTGCCGTCGACGTTCGGCACGGTCTCGATCTTGTGGCCGCTGTTTTCAACGGCGCCGGTCTCGTGCACCTGGATATGGGCCGTGTCGGCGCAGACGACGCTCTCATAGGGGCGCAGCGCCGCCGCGATCACGGTGTAATTGACCTGCGTGCCGCCGACAAGGAAGTGGATCTCGGTGTCGGCGCCGCCAAGCTCGCTACGGATGGCCGCGGCGGCGCCCTCGCACCACTCATCCTGTCCGTAGCCGCCGTAGCTGGTCGTATTCGTCTCCGCGAGCGCCTCTAAAATGGCCGGATGCGCGCCGCGGTTGTAGTCGTTGTTGAAGCGAATCATGCGTATGCCCCCTGTTTTCCGTATAACTCGGATTATAGCAAAACGGCGCGGCAAAGTAAAGAGGCCCTTCCGGTGCGGGCGCTTGACTTGTTCTTGCCTGACGGTATAAGATATAAAGCAACAGAAATAAGATGTTTCTTCTGAACGAGGATTTTTCGTATGGATTATCAGGATATCAACGCCGCGACCATCGACCGCTGGGTCGAGGAAGGCTGGGAATGGGGCCGGCCGATCGACCATGAAAGCTATGTGCGCGCGCTGCGGGGAGACTGGGACGTACTGCTCACCCCCACGAAGCCGGTACCCCATGCCTGGTTTGGCCCGCTGAAGGGAAAGAAAATTCTCGGTCTGGCCAGCGGTGGCGGGCAGCAAATGCCGATCTTCTCCGCGCTCGGTGCTGTTTGCACGGTTTTCGACTATTCCGAGCGGCAGCTGGCAAGCGAGCGCATGGTCGCCGAACGCGAGGGCTACCGCATCGAAATCGTCCGCGGTGACATGACAAAGCCCCTGCCCTTTGCCGACGGGAGCTTTGATCTGATTTTTCATCCGGTCGCGAACTGCTATGTCAAAGACGTGAAGAGCATCTGGCGGGAATGTCGGCGCGTCCTGAAACCCGGCGGACTTTTGCTCTCCGGCGTGGATCTGAACATCAACTATATTGTGGACGAGGACGAACGCGAGATCGTCAACTCATTGCCGTTCGACCCGCTGAAAAACGAAGCGCAGCGCCGTCAGCTGGAGGCCGCCGACGCGGGAATGCAGTTTTCGCACTCGCTTGAAGAGCAGATCGGCGGGCAGCTGGAAGCAGGCTTTCGGCTGCTGGGGCTGTACGAGGACACGAACGGCACAGGCCGCCTGCACGAGATGCACATTCCGACCTTCCTCGCGATGCGGTCGGTCCGGGCAGACTGACAGCTGACGTGTGGGTTCTCGTCCCATCTACGGCACCAGAAAAGGCACCCCTTACGGGGTGCCTTTTCTGGTGCACCGGGGCAATCCATATCCGAACCGGAAGCGGAGGTGCGCAGGGTAAGCGCGCTCTCCATTTCACTAAAATTTACAGTTTTAGTTCCGTCCTTGTAATTGCATGAGATTACGATCTTATCGTTGAACACATATACGGCGTTAAGGAAAACCTCGATCAGCATTTTCCGATGCTCCAGTTTCGAGAGGTCGAGATTGCGGAATCGCTCCAAAAAGAAACGAACAAACTCTTCGCTGATGCGAGGCTTCGCCAGTTTCTCCAGCGCGATCTTGTTCTCCAACTCGTCACGGGCCGCTTCCAATTCTTCGAGTCTGTTTTTCGTGGATTTTGTCAGAATACCCTGCTGGATCGCGTTGAGCAAGTTGTTGATTCCCGTGTTGGCCTCTTGCAGCTGCTGCTCATACATCGGCAGGGCCACACTCTCTTGATCCTGCATGGCTAACACCATCGAAGTGATTGCATCTATGGTGCGGTCATCAGCCAGCATCTCCATGATGGAATCAAGGACAAGATTTTCAATCCAGGCTTTGCGGACAGGCTTGCACTCGCACTCAGTACGTTTCTTTTTCACGGAAACGCACTTGTAATAGTGGTAGACACCATTGCGCCCGGTTCCACTTTCACCACAGAGATACGCGCCGCAGTAGCCACAAAAGATCTTGGTGGTCAGCAGATAGTCGTCCTCGGCTTTATGTCGGGCCGGGGCCTTTTTATTGACCTCCAGTTTCTTCTGGACTCGTTCAAAGAGGTCATTCGGCACGATGCGTGGAATGCCGTTAGGAATCACTGTTTCCCGGAACGCAAACTCTCCGATGTAACGGCGGTTACAGAGCATGTGCTGGATGGTGTTATAGGTGATCGGATTGCCGCGAGTGTTCTTTACACCTTGCTCATTGAGCCAGTCGCGGAGCTCCGTCATTGTTGCTCCTTTGTCATAGCGCTTGAATACCTCAAGTACGTAGGGCGCTGTGATCGGATCGGGTTGAAAATGCTGTTCGTCGTCAATTACATAGCCGATAGGAATTGTTCCGCCGTTGAACTTGCATTTGAGCGCGTTATCGGTCATGCCCCGGACGACCTTTTCAGCCAGATCCGCCGAGTAGTATTCCGCATAGCCCTCCAGGACAGATTCCAGAATGATGCCTTCCGCGCCTTCGGAAATGACCTCTGTGGCCGACACCACCTTGACGCCATTCTTTTTCAGCAAGGATTTGTACCTGGCACTGTCGTAGCGATTTCGGGCAAAGCGGTCGAGTTTCCAAACGATCACCATATCGAACAGTTTCTTGCCGCTGTCCTTGATCATATTTTGAAACTCAGGCCGGTTGTCGGTCTTTGCTGAAAAGGCTCGATCTATGTAGTGTCTGAGAATTGTGATGCCGTTCTTCTCGGCAAAGGCGGTACACTCGCGGATCTGTCCCTCTATGCTCTCTTCCCGCTGGTTGTCGGAGGAATAGCGGGCATAGATGACAGCTTTCATTCGTCATCCTCCTCTTTCACAACGCCCTCAATCAGATCCGTTACAACTGCGTTGAGCTGTTTGGCGTTTTGACTGGTGATTACAGGCCGCCCGGTTCTGCTTTCAATGGCTTTACGTGCATCCCCTGCAACCTCACCGCCAGATTTGGCAATCCTCATGTTCTCCTGCAAGCCTTGGGGATTTTCGACCTTTGTCAGTTCCGTGGTCGTAGCCTCGGCCAGCATGTTCAACGCGAGCTCCAGCGTACTCATATTGTCCCGGAGGTTTTGCTTTTTCAGTCCTTTGAGGTTCTTATATTGTCGAGTGCTCATACCGGACCAGGCGCGAGTTACCTCGTCTGTCAGTATTGCATATTCACGATTGGTTTCAACGCCGTGGGCTTTCCATTCGTCCGTCAATTCTTTGCGAGCTTGAATGGTTCGCATCCGCTGATTGATCCATTCCGGCGAGTAGCCAAGACGCGAATAAGTTTCCAACGCTCTGTTGATCGTCAGTTCCGGGTCAATCGTTTCCTCCATACGTTCCTTGCCGACCTGGGCCAGCCACATCTTGAACGGCTCTGCTTTAGGGGATGGGATCGACTCAATGATGCGGAGGAGACCCGCCGTTTCAGCTACATCCGTATTGTATCGTTTGCCGTCTGCGGCCAAGAGCTTCAGTTGACTACAAACTGTAGTCAACTGATTGCCCTCTTTTTTCAAGCGCGTTTTCATGACGCTCCAATATTTTGCGGCATGACGTGTGTCCGGCTGATCGGTCAGCACGCGGATCACATCAACAATGGAGAAATACCACTCTTCGTTCTCCTCATCCCAAGCCGTGCGGATCGGCTGATCCTCGAAAAGCTGCAATTTGTCGTTGCTCATTTCTTCTCCTCCGAAACCATTTTCAGGATGGACGCTTTCAACTCTTTATTGGCCCGCGTTCCCGGCTCAAAACACATCTCTACGAATTTTGCCATCTCCGGATCAAGCTTCGGCTTATATTGATAGCGCTTTCCCTGAGGCTTGTCCGTTCTGCCAAAGAGAAAATCCAGAGACACGTCAAAATAGTCCGCATACCAAACCAGCGTTTCCGGTGCGGGATTGGAAAACCCGCTCTCATATCGATTGATACTCGACTGCGGGAGTCCGACCAGCTTGGCCAGCTTGTTTTGCGAAAAGCCGTTTTCTTCCCGCAACTGCTTCATGCGTTCTCCGAGAATCTTCATCTGCTTGCATCTCCTAATCGCCAGCATTTTCATCAATGCCAGATTAACATAACTATTGGGAACTTGCAAGCACTTTCTTTGAAATCTTTTACTGCTCATTTTTCTTTTCCTCCTGAGCCTTTCTTGCCTTCCATTCGGCAAACTCTTTTTGACCTTCCTCACTCTCAAACAGTTCCAGAATATCCGGGTAGATACATTGGGCAATGGCTTCGATCTCGTGATCGGGAAGATCGCTGTTGTTGATCAGTTTCTTTTTTCTGGACATGGTTCTCCCTTCTTTTCTCTTTCATCTCGATACTTTCTTTTTCTTTGTTTCAACATTTAAATTCACCTTTCATAATTCGTTCTCATAGCTGTGGCTGTGAGATTTTCCTTTCTGCTTCTGCTCATCGACGATCTGCTGCTTATCATGCAGCCGGTTGATAAGAGAGGCTTTTTCTTTCGAGGTTTGCTTTACGGTCGGCGTTTCCTCTCCTTTCTCTTCGTTGGTTTCCTCTGGTGTGATGCAGTTCTGTACAAAGCGCAGTTCGGTCAGATCCGCCTTGACCGCATCCAGCTCCGGGCGCAGGGCCTCCACTTCCGACGAGAGTGTGTCCAGCTCCTTTTGCAGCGTGTTCACGGGGATCTTTTTGCTGGGATAGAACTTCCGCAGCAGCCAATCTGCCTTACCGTATTCATCCAGCTCAGCCTTGTGTTCCAGATAGAATTTCTCCTGTTTCTTTTTCCATCCGATTCCCTTGTATTGCTTATGCAGTGCTTCCAGCCGACTGACGGAATCCCATGCTTTCAGCAGCGCCTGCACGTCCCGCATTCTCTTTTCCTTCCCTCGAATCGTGTTGCTGAACTCATTGGAGGCGGCTTCTTTTTCTGACAGGTGTTTTTGTAGATCATCCACTGTAGCAATCTCATGCTCCTGCAAATACACAACGGCATGAGAGACCTTTTTCAGATCTATCGTCGTACCTTTACGCTGACCGGAAACAGACCAGTCGCTGCGCTCGTCGCGGCGAGAATCAAGATATTGCGTCAGCAGCTCCGGCAATGTCGGCTCGCGCATTTCCTCGATTAGTCGATTTCGCTTTTCCCTTAACTTCGTGATCCAGCTTTGCAGGTCGGCAATCAGTTTTCGGATAGCCAGCAGCGCACGGTTTACCTGCTTGATCTCCCGATTGAGATTTCCCATATCCGTCTCGATCCCGCGTTTTTCCATCTGCGTTACCGCAGGACCAAGATGAATCGTCGGAGCCAAGTCAATGCCCTGTCGCTCGAAGGATCGGAGATCAACACGCTCTGGTCGGTTGTTCCTTTCCAAGTATTCGTTCGTGACAACTTCCCAGCCGTGCCTCCAGATCTCCGCTTTACCTTGATCGTTCCAATCGACAGTATCTTCCTTGTGGCTTTTCCAGTTGCCGGATGGAAGTCGGATGCGCTCACCGTTTTCATCAAGGTCATAAACCTTCTTGCTTTTCGGAAGCCATTTCCCTTGCTCATCCATAGCTCGCATAGTCAGCATGATGTGCGCGTGGGGATTGCCGTCGCTTTTGTCGTGAATAGCAAAGTCCACGCACATCCCATGGGAAACAAAATGCTCCCGGCAGAAGTCCTGCAGCATGGCCGGATACTGGTCAGCCGGGACTTCACGCGGGAGCGCCAGAACGATGCGGCGGGCAAGCTGTGAGTTCCACTGTTTTTCGATTTTCTCGGCAGCGTTCCATAACGTATTCCGATCGGAATACTCCGGTGGAGCATGAGCGGGAAGCATGATCTCCGTGTAAACAATGCCCTGCTTCTCGACATAAGATTTCCATTTGAGATCATATTCTGAAAACAGTTTTTCTCCGCTCTGGTACGCAGCGCCCGCCACAGCGGACTGGCCTCGGCTGCGCTGGGTGATCGTGATTTTGAAATGTGGACATGGCATGTAGTTCACCTCCTTTGCCATGACATAAAAAAAGCAGCACCGCAAAAACAATACTGCGTATAAAGGCATGATCGAAAGAAACGGATGGTCGCAGCCGTTCCTTTCGATCATGCGCGCAATAGGGTAGCCGCGCAGCGGCGCAGGGGAAGTGCAGCGTCCCCTGGGATGGAGAAAACACTTTTTCTCCATCGAGCCCTCTGCAAGAGCCCTCGGAGAGCGCAAACACCGGTTGGCAAGCCAACCGGTGTATAATTGCGCCCTTACCCTTCGGGCAAGGGGTTTGCTTTCGCTTCTTCCAACATGTTTTGCAAAAGATCTGAAACCGCTGGCTGACGAAACGCTACGGTCAGCAGCTCCATCACCTGATCGTCTGATAGCTTCTCCGGCTCTTGTATGAAAGCTTCAATCATGCCGCCGCGCGTACACAAGCGATGTGTTCTTTCATTCCGCGTCAGCCGCTTGATCTCGCTTTGAAGCATTTTGTCCTGTTGCTTGTAATAGCGGATGCGATCCGTTGCAATCAGAATATCCTTGCTGATCTCGTCCAGCTGCTCTGCTCTTGATTTCATATGGTCCCTCCTTTCATGATATTGAAATTGCTGGCTTTTTGAGATAAACTAACAACATAAACTCTAAAGAGTTTGGAGGCGAGAAAATGAAAAAAGTGCTTCTTTTAGAAGATGATCTGGCACTTGGTCAGGGCATTTGTCTCGCCTTGAAAAGTGACGGGGTGCAAATTGATCGTTTCCGGCTTTTGAGTGAAGCACGGAATCAACGCATATCCGATTATGCACTCCTCATTCTGGACATCAATCTTCCGGATGGGAGTGGACTGGATTATCTGCGTGATCTGCGAACCAATCACTGCTCTGTTCCTGTTATCCTTCTGACAGCAAACGACATGGAAACGGATGTTGTGGTCGGGCTTGAATCCGGCGCAGACGATTATATTACAAAGCCCTTTTCGCTCGCGATTCTGAGAGCGCGCGTAAATGCTCAGCTGCGCAGAGCGCAAAAGCGGGTGTCTTCCGTCTATCAGTCAGATCCGTTTCTGTTCGATTTTGACCACATGGTTTTCCAGAAATCAGGTCTGCAGATCGAATTGAGCAAAACGGAGCAAAAACTATTGCGCATCCTTTTGGATAACCGAGGAATGACCGTGAGTCGAGCTGTCCTTGTGGATCGGATCTGGAGCGACGGAGCGGAATATGTCGATGAGAACGCACTCTCCGTCGCCATGAAAAGACTGCGTGACAAGCTTGAGGATGATCCGTCTAAACCGACATATCTGAAAACGGTTTACGGGCTTGGGTATACCTGGGCGGTGAATTGAGATGCAAATCTGGCTGATACTCTTATCTGTCGCTGCCGCTGCAGCGGCGGGAATCGTGGTCCTCTATGATCGCCACAAAACAAAGAGAACTCTAATTGAGATTGATGTGATGCTTGATGAAGCCATTAAGGGTGATTTTCTGGAGAACACCTGGGACGAGAGCATGCTTTCTTCTGTGGAGGGGAAGCTGGCAAGGTATTTGAAAAGCTCAGCCTCCTCTGCCCGTAATCTTCGGGAGCAGAAAGCAAAAATAGAAGCTTTGGTGGCAGATATTTCTCATCAGACTAAAACACCGATCGCCAATATCCTTCTATATGCTCAGCTTTTAGAAGAGCAGAATATACCGGAAGAAACCAAGCCATTGGTTACATCGCTAATCGGACAATCCGAAAAGCTGAAAATGCTCATTGACGCGCTTGTGAAAACCTCACGTTTGGAAACCGGTATTTTTCAGTTTCAGCCAAAGAACTCTGAGATAAAACCCATGCTTACAGAGGCAGTCAAGCAATATCTTCCCAAGGCGCAGAAGAAACAAATCACGCTTAATCTGGAACCAACCGATGCTGAGGCGGTATTTGATTCCAAGTGGACAGCGGAGGCTGTCGGGAATCTTTTAGATAACGCTATCAAGTACACGCCTAGCGGCGGCGCAGTCTCCGTAGATGTATCAGAATACGATATGTTTTGCCGGATTGATGTTTCTGACAATGGCCGTGGTATCCAGGAGGAGGAACAGGCAAAGGTGTTTCAGCGTTTCTATCGCTCCCCATCCGTTGCGGATGCGGAGGGCGTGGGCATTGGCCTGTATCTCACCAGACAGATCATTACCGGGCAGGGAGGCTATATCAAGCTGACGAGCAAACCCGGTGAGGGTTCAACGTTTTCCATTTTTCTTCCCGGAGAATAGAATCTTTCAAAACTGTTAGATTTAAGAAAGAACCTGGAAAGATTCGTGTGCTAAAGTCTGTACTGTCATAAGGCAATACAGACTTTTTCACTATGGAGGTATCTATGACAATTTTAGAGACAAAAGACTTGAGAAAAGTATATGGCTCCGGCGAAGCAGAAGTCCGAGCCCTCGATGGTATTGATTTGACTGTAAACAATGGTGAGTTTGTTGCAGTCGTCGGATCGTCCGGCTCCGGGAAATCGACGCTCCTTCATATGCTGGGAGGACTGGATCGTCCAACATCCGGAACCGTGACCGTAGACGGGCAGGACCTGTCCGCTTTGAAGGAGGAGGAACTGACCATCTTCCGTCGGCGCAAGATCGGTTTCGTGTTTCAGAGTTACAACCTTGTCCCGGTACTGAGCGTATGGGAGAACATTGTCCTGCCGGTGGAATTGGACGGAGGGAACCTCGATAAAACCTATATCGATCAGATCGTCCAAACCCTTGGCTTGGACAACAAGCTGGAAAACCTGCCGAACACTCTCTCCGGCGGCCAGCAGCAGCGCGTTGCTATTGCTCGCGCCCTCGCCGCAAAGCCTGCGATCATTTTAGCGGATGAACCTACTGGCAATCTGGATTCCCGGACGAGTCAGGACGTTATAGGGCTATTGAAGATCACCAGCGAACGGTTTTCGCAGACGATTGTCATGATCACCCACAACGAGGAACTCGCACAGATGGCGGATCGCACAATTCGCATCGAAGATGGGCGCATCGTAAGCCGCAGGTGAAAGGAGACGGCGACATGCGTGTGAAAAACGGAAAATGTATCCGCCGCTTAAGTGTGCGAACACTGTGGGCACAGCGGAAGAGAAATCTGATCGCGGCAGCTGCGATTGTTTTGACTACACTGCTCTTTACCGCCCTTTTTACAGTGGTGACGTCCATTAACGCCAGCTACCAGACCTATCAGTTCCGGCAGCTGGGTGGCTATTCTCACGGTACTTTCAAGGAGGTAACAGAGCAGCAGGCCGCGGACATCAGCGCACATCGCTTGGTAAAAGCAGCTGGCATCCGAATTGTCGTCGGAACCACAGCAGAGGGCGTCTTTGCCAAAACTCCTGCCGAGATCAGCTATATGGATGAAAACTGCACCCGCTGGAGCTATGCTTTGCCGACAACAGGGCGGCTCCCGACGTCCGGCAAAGAGATCACGATGGACACAAAAGCCTTGGATTTACTCGGTGTGACGCCAGAATTAGGTGCTGAGATTACATTGAGCTTTACCCTCCATGACAAAATGCAGACCGGGCCAGAGATTAGGGACACTTTCACCTTGGTAGGCTGGTGGGAGTATGATGGCCTCATGCCAGTCCACTATATCAATATTTCCCATGATTACGCCAAGCAGATGGAGGAACTGGGCTTGTCTGCCGGAATGAATCCTTTCCGGGCCGATCTGAACGTCATGATGGCGTCTTCCGTAGACATTCGCGGACAGATGGAGCAGGTGGATACAGACCTCGGCTATACCTGGGAAGATCGAAATGCGGACAATGCGGTGCGCATTGGCGTAAACTGGGGCTATACCACATCGCAGCTCGGCGCGGGAATGGACGCGGGGACCATCGCCGCGGTTGCGGCCTTCCTGATCCTTGTGATCATTACCGGATATCTGATCATCTACAACATCTTTCAGATCTCTGTCGCCGGAGATATCCGCTATTACGGGCTGCTGAAAACCATCGGCGTGACGCCGCGGCAGCTGCGACGCATCATCCGCCTTCAGGCGCTGACGCTGTGCGCGGTCGGCATCCCTATTGGGCTCCTTCTTGGCTTTGGCCTTGGGGCGCTGGTGATGCCTGCGGTCATTGCCAGCAGCTCGCTCAGCGACTCAGCGCTGACTGTCAGTACATCCCCGCTGATCTTTCTGCTTTCTGCCCTCTTCGCACTTGGAACGGTGCTGCTTTCTTGTGCAAAGCCAGGCAGACAGGCAGGCCGGGTTTCTCCAGTGGAAGCGAGCCGTTATACTGAGGGCTCCTCCGGCAAAAAGAAGCGTCTCGGCAGGCGAGGCGCCAAGGTTCATCAAATGGCTTGGGCCAATCTTGGAAGAAACCGGAGCAAAACCGCGCTGGTAGTGATATCCCTTGCCTTGGCGGTGGTGTTACTGAACATGTTGGTCGAATTCGTAGGCGGCTTTGATATGGAAAAGTATCTTGCTGCTCAGTCCTGTGCAGATTTCATCGTCAGCAGCCCAGATTATTTTCGATCCAACATAGGTGCAGAGGAATACCTGTCCGAGGAGCTCGTTGCGGAGCTAAATTCACAAACGGAAGCATCGCTTGCCGGATTCGGTTACCGCAATTCGAGAGCTTCTGCTGCCTGGATGTCAAAAAGCGCCTGGCTCATGGATAACTCGCATTATTATGGGGTTGAACAGGCAGAGCAGATGTTTGCTAATCAGGATCATCGGGACGATACTGCTCTGCAAGTTATCACAATTGAGGGTCTGGACGATGCTCTGCTCGACAAGCTGATACTGCTTGACGGTGATCTGGCTCCATTACACAGTGAAGATGGGCATAGCATTGCCATTTCCGCTGTCCTGGATGACTATGGAAACCTGGAGCACCCGGAGTATTATCCGGCCATCGGTGACACACTGACGCTGGTCTATGGGAATAACATGCCTTATGTTGACAGCCGCAGCGGTGAATTGATTGATGAAAACACCCCAATAGAATATATGAAAATGACGGTTCCCGATAGTCATGAGGTGGATTATACCGTCTGCGCACTGGTTGCTATACCGCATTCTATGAGCTTTCGCTATCGGACTGTAGGCTATGAGGCGGTACTTCCCGTCGAGACGCTGGAGCGGGACAGTGGTGCAAAGGCCATTCCGCTTTTCTATCTCTTTGATACCCCGGATGAAAAGGCCGAAGCAGAGGCAGAGCGGGTTTTGTCCGAAATGACTTACGATCCTCTCTCCACACTGATGTATGAGAGTAAGGCCAGTCTCCGGACAGATTTTGAGGGGTTTCAAAAGCTGTTCCTGCTCCTGGGCGGGGCACTGTGCGCAATCATCGGATTGGTGGGGATGCTCAATTTCCTCAATGCAGTCATGACCAGTATCCTCTCCCGCCGCAGAGAGCTTGCTGTTTTACAGGCAGTGGGCATGACGAATCGACAGCTCAAAACAATGCTCATTTATGAAGGGCTGTTTTATGCACTTGCCTCCGGTGTTCTGGCTCTATTTTTATCTGTATTACTGAACCCTCTAACTGGGAAAGCATTGGAAAAAGCCTTTTGGTTTTTCAGCTATCGTTTTACCGTCCTGCCTGCATTTGCAGCCATTCCCATATTTGCACTTCTTGGTTGTTTGATTCCGGCGCTGTTCTATAGGAGCGCAATAAAGCAAAGCGTAGTAGAACGCCTTCGGAATGCGGAACAATAAATAGCTGGGAGATTTATCTTCGCTTCTGCCAGATAATATCGTAGCCAAGCACATCTGCAAGTTCCAAAGCCTCGCTGTAACGCAGCGAGCCCCGGCGCAACTTGCCGGACAGATTGGGGACACTTTCGCTCCAACCATAGTCCTCGGCCAGCCGCTTCACGGCCTCGCCCATGGTCATGCCCTCCCGGACAATGTAGGCTTTGATCTCATTTCGTATATCCGTAATGATCCCTCCTTTTCTGTTCGCTCATTGGCGAAACCGGTACGCGATCATGCGTACCGGTTTCACCACAGAGCACAATAATCATTCTAACTGTCATGAAATAGCGCAGCCGCCCATGACCATCTGGTCACATAGGCGGCTGTGCTGTTTCGTTGCTCTGCGTAATAGCACACGGAACGGTGATAAGACGCACTGATCCGCATTCGTTATTCGCGGAATGGTGCAGCGCTGTTTAGTGTGATTTCCGGCATAAAACCGAAAGATTGTTCGCGGTTTTCACATCCTTTGAAATCTGGCAACCGTTTTGCCGTTCTACCCTCGCTGTTTCCTGACAGGCAACCCTGCTCGGCGCTGTGCCGTCGCCCCTCACGGGACGCGCTCCCTCTTTCGAGATCCTGGCGGTTTATCTCAGCTCGGACGGTCATTCACTTGTTCTGACCGTATCGTACCAAAATAATTGGCCTCCTCCCGTATATCCAGGATGTAGGAAATCGGCATGGAAAAGCGAAAAATTCCGCGCTCGTGGAAATGATGTGATATAATACCGAAGAACAACGTTTTCCAGCGAAGGAGAGAGCGAAAATGTATGTAAAACTGTCTGTTCCCGAACGGTTGAAGGATTTGCGTACAGAGCGCAAGTTGAAACTGGAGGAGCTTGCTGAACTCACCGGTTTGTCCAAGTCTGCCCTTGGCAGCTATGAGACCGATGATTATAAAGACATCAGCCCGTTCAGCATCGTGACGCTGGCGGAGTACTATGGGGTCTCCACGGATTACCTGCTGGGAGTCTCGGAAATGAAAAATCACCCAGACACAGACCTGGCTGGTCTGCATCTGAGTGATGAAATGCTGAAGCTATTGGCAAGCGGGAAGATCAACAACCGCCTGCTATGTGAGATCGCCACGCATCCGGATTTTCAGCGTCTGATAGTGGATACGGAGATCTGCGTGGATCGGATCGCAGCAATGCGGGTTCATGATATGAATGTCGTGCTTGCGGAAGCACGGAAAACCGTCATGGAAAAGCACAACCCCGGCGAGAACGATCTGTATATGCGGACGCTGGAGCTGGCTCAGATCGATGAGGACGAGTATTTCAGCCGGGTCGTGCATGAAGATCTCGACAAGATCATCGCGGATATCCGGGAAGCGCACAAGAAGGATACGACCACCGCAGATGCGGTCAACCCCTCCGACACCGCGCGGCAGGAGCTGGAAGCAGCCATGAGTTACGAGGGCAGCCCAGAGGAACGCCAGGCGCGCCTGTTCTGCAAGCAGCTCGGCATCAATTACGATAAGCTAACGAAGGAAGAGTTCGCGAGCTTGATCAACATTTTAAAGAAGTCCTCGCTGCTTAAAGCCCAGCCCAACAAACGCGGGAAGAACAAGCCGAGACGTAAATGATTATGGAAGAAAGCATTTAGCTCTAGCTGTAGCGCCCTTCTTTACTTGACATAATTCATTCAAACGAATATATTTAAGTTGAAAGAGTATGTGATTTTGAGGACTATTTCTGTATCGAATTCTTTTAGAGGGAGGTGTTTTGGATGGACGGCAACAACTCAATTTTGATTAATCGCTTTTTTACACGAAACACCTTAAAAGAATTGATTAATGAAGGAGAAAGTGCAACTTATTCTGCCGCTATTCGACGCTATGTTGCCGACTCATCTAATCTATCAAATCTGGAGTGTATTAGCGAAATATACTTTTTCCTGAAATCACAATATCAAAATGAATACTACTACAAAAACACGCTTCTAAACAAACTCCTCCTGGGCATCCATAATCCTCATACCACTACGGCTCTCACCGAAGTTCCAATAGGAAATTCAAAAGCAGATTTCATTTTGATTAATGGAAAAGCCGTTGTATATGAGATAAAAACTGAATTAGATAACTTTGAGCGCCTTGACGGGCAGATAGCCGACTACTATAAAGCTTTTTCGCGTGTTGCTGTCGTGACTTCTGAAAGCAATTTTGAAGAGATTTCAAGTCGCTTAGAGGGCACGCCTGTTGGCATATATATTCTAACCAAGAGGGACACTATTAGCGAACGAAAGAAGCCGGTGGAATATACTGAGAAGCTTTCGCTTTCTACGATGTTTAAGGTGCTTAGGAAGGATGAATATGAAAGCATTCTTCTATCCAAATTTGGTAGGTTACCCAACGTATCTCAGTTTGAATACTATAGAACTTGCTTGTCTTGGTTTGAATCTATTCCTGTGATAGAAGCCTACACTCTTTTTACGCAAACACTGAAAAGAAGATCTAAAATAGAAATAGACGAATTTGAGAAAGCGCCGTATGAACTGAAGTTTCTCATCTATTTCTCTAACTTTAAAAAAGCTGATTATTCCCGGCTAAAAAGCTTCTTGTGTACATAGGAGGATAAAAATGTATTTTCCCATTTTACGTGGTCGTCAATTTGAACTGCTTGCTCTGCGTGAATGCATTACGGGGAATCTGCTGAGCGAAAGAGTACTTCCGATAATTGAGCCAGTTAAGGCATCTTCAACTTTTGTTAAAACCTTAGACTCTTTTATTCGTGCCGATAGGCGAGTCTCTGTTATTCGCAACCCACATGTAGGAAGTTTCGTTAAAGACTTGAAGAAAGAAAGCAATCAAGGAATAAAAGATGCTGTTTCTGCGCTTATGGCTGATCAACATTTGATTTCAGCGCTTTATGTTGATTCTCACTTGAAATCTTTTGTTGAGCAAATGAAAGAGCAAGGCCTTAATCGCGATAATCTGATACTCATTTGCAACAACCCTGATAGTATTGGTTTTTATGAGAATGCTATTGGTGATGCAATTCCTCTATATAATCTAATTCCAGACAAAGGGGATTTTAGACGCCGAATTCGGCCAAATCGCGTCCTGTGTGAGGATCATTTTCCAAAGCAAAGCAGAAATGTAGATTATTCAGGAATCGAAACAGAGTTTTTTTCCAACGATCATTTATTCTATTCAGATGACGGATACAAAGGTTTCTCTGACTACTCTGTAGTAGGCGATGAATATAGTGAGACCGGTTTTGCTCCTTATGCAGTCGCAATTCACATTGTTTTCTTTGATGACAAAAAAACTCTTCGCATAGCTCATTTTGTCTCTGATTCTAACGATGATATTTCTGACCCCGCCAGGAAGTTCTCTGAGGCAGCAAAAAAACTCGTTGATTGGAATCAAACGATGAGATTAGATACTGCTGGAATAAAAGCCTTTGAGTCAGCGTATTGGAGCCAAACGTATCCCGGCTTAGGCGTTCTAAAAAAATACTCAATTATGCATCACTTAGAGCTTATGAGCAGGTTTCTGGATGGAGCAAAAGAATGATTTTCTGTGATCATTGTTTTAAAGATAGAGAAATATCCTCAATTATTGGAGCTGTTTCTGGTGGAACAAAAGGGAAATGCCCTGTTTGTGGCAGCGATGACGTATTTCTTTATGATACTGCTTTGCAAAATGATTTGACGCCATATTTTGAGGATTTAATAAGTGTTTATTCTCCAACCTCTTCATTGCCTGACTACTATCCAGTAGCTGAACGACGCACACTTATTGATGAACTCAATGATCGATGGAGTGTTTTTTCAGGCATATCTCGTGCATCTCAATATGAAATCATTACTGCAATCTGTCATGATTTATACTCTACTGCACCGGCATTATTTGATGACTTGATTGGTATTCCTGAGCTTCACGACTCGTCCTATTTGCGTGATCACGCCCTTCTCAAGAATAGTAGTTGGGAGGAATTTGTAGACGAAATAAAGACTAAAAACAGGTATCATTCCAAATTGGTAAACTTTGGCATCTTAGAAAAGTATTGCTCGTTTATTCGAAAGAAGTATAAAACCGGTGATTGTTTTTACCGTGCTAGAATCTCAGATAGCCGGGGCTTCCCTGTAGCAGAAATGTCGGCACCTCCAGCTGGGAAAAGTTCAGAAGGACGTGCAAATGCACGAGGCATCACATGCCTATATGTGGCTAATGACATTGATACAACTTTGCACGAGGTTCGCGCGGGTGTCTTTGATTACGTAACCGTTGGAACATTCCAGCTAAAACGAGACATCACTATTGTGGACTTAAAAGCGTTAAATACAATTAGTCCTTTTATTGAAGGTTTGGATTTTATTGACCACGCTATTAACAAGCAGTACTTAGAAAAGCTAAACTTTGAAATGAGTCGTCCTCTCCGCAGAAGTGATAGCACTTTAGATTATATTCCAACCCAGTATATCGTCGATTTCATAAAGAGCATTGAACACGACGGGGCTCCAGAATATGATGGCATTGAGTATAATAGTACGACAAACCCAGGCGGCTTCAATTTAGCAATATTCAATCCAGAATTATTTCAATGTATATCAGTTGATGTATATGACATTGAGGAATTACATTATAATAAGAAAAAGCTGTAATGAGTGGTCATTAAGAAGCCGGAGAGTTGTGTACACCTCTGTACCCAACTCTCCGGCTTCTTGTCGGCAACCGTTTTGATAGATTCCTACAGTTGATTAAGTCTATCCTTTCTTAACGGTTAAGCCCTATATGCCATCATGCGTGTTTTGTTCATTCTCTTTCATCTAGTGGCCGGTAATCGGTCACATTCCGCAGATAAGCTTCAATGTCTCCTTTCAAAACCAAGTCGGCATAGCTCAAGGGGTCGTGGTAGAGCAGATAGTCCAGCTCTGAACGCTCATACATGTTTCGGGCAACAGTATCCTCAATGGCTATACAGTCAATGTTTATTAGCGTTCCATCGGAGTAGCAAAGCTCTACAATCTGGGAATCCTCATTATAGGAGCAGGAAATCAGTTTTCTCATAATAGATACCTCCAAATCAATTAGTTTTCTTCTTTCGTGGCCCTCTCGGTTTGGATTCAGGTCGGCGGAGTACACCATTGAGGAAATACTGATTCCTGTAGAAAACACAAAATCCGAACCCGTCTCCCATAGGGAAGATCTGGTTCGGATTTTGTTGGTTTGGTGCCGGTGGTGGGACTCGAACCCGTCATAAAAAGTCCAAAAAGCAAAGTAATATCAATTCAAAATCAAAATCAGTTAGCATTTTAGTTAGCACTTTCAAAAAAAGAAACCATCTTTTGCTTTGCCTCGGTCTCTGCCACTGCTGCAAGACGGATATATATCTTGTGCATGGTCGTGTAGTCGCTCCACCCGCCCCATTTCATGGTCTGGCGCTCGGGGATACCGAGAAAGTAGCAGAGACTCGCAAACGAATGGCGCAGGCCGTGGTTTGTTACCTCTGTTACCCTGGCACGCTTGCACGCCCGTTTTACATCGTCCAGAAGAGTGTTCGGGTATATCTTCACTACAAAGCCGATTTTGTCCTCGACTGCTTCCAGAGCTTCCTTGAGCTGCGGAATAAGGATTGGCACATCACGGGAAGACGCCTCGTTTTTATTCGTCTTCTTCAGCGTCTGTCCGTCCATGCCCCGCACCATTGCGCCCCGGATGGTGATTATCTCCCTCTCCGTGTCGATGTTCTCCCATTTCAGGCCGCGTACTTCAGATAGACGCAAGCCGTGAAGCTCTAACAAGGCCGCGATCTCATAGCTCCGGCCTTTGACAGCAGCGCAGAATGGCTTAATCTCCTCCGGCTGCAGAAAAGCGATCTCGTTGACCGGCGCTTTGGCAAGCTTTATCTTCGGGATCGGATAGCCTATGTGGTCCAGAGCTGCATGGACAAGGCCCCATCCGTTTTTGACCGTCTTCTCGCTCTTGGACGCCAGCTCGTCGTCGATCATACGTTGCCAGTTGATGGTGTCCAGTCGCTTGTCCTGGTATGCGAGGAAACGAGCCTTCCGATACATCTTGTACCCGCGGATCGTGGATGGGGAAAGCGTTTTGGAATATGTATTGATATATCGATCCAGCGCCTCTCCCAGCGTGAGCTCCGATTCTTTCTTGATCTCCGTCCGCTTCCCCGTTCGGTGTTCTGCCTTGATAAGCTCAGCCTGCCGGATGCACTCCTTTTTCGTCGCAGCCGTGACAGGAATGCTTTGGCCGCCGAGGCGGAGCTGAATAAACCAGTTCCCAGATGTCATTTTCCGTGGCTCAGGTACTTTCACGAGACTGCTCCTTTTGCCGAGCCAACCGCTCGGCGGTCATTAGCTCAATAATCTCCCGTTCCTCTGGAATGGCCATCAGGCGTTCCAACTCCCGGTAAAAAGACATACATAGGTCATGTCGAGCCGTATCTGAATACTTGGATAGATCAAACGGAAGCACGTTTTCACTCTCTTCTTGTACTGGATGGTCGCGGCTTTCCTTCCACTTCTATCCTTTCAGAGACGGAAGGATCCACAGGTCCGTTACATAATTACCAAGGGTATTGTCTGGAAACTCTTGAGTCTGAATGATCTTTACGGTGGCCGCCGGAACAGTGAAACTGATCACCTTGCCCTCCGAGCCATCCCTCATATCTGCAACAGCCCAATATTGGAGGTCGTGAATCTCTGCGCCGCCCAAAGAGCGAATAATCTCACAGGCATTGTAATAATTCTGATCGATCGTCATCTTGTTGGTGAGTTGAGCGTTTATCTTCTGCTTTACGACCAGATCTGTCCCATTATAGATGACTTCCAAGATCTCGCCGGTATTTGTCTTGAGATCATCAACTGTAATATTACGAAGCCATTCCTTATCCCTGATCGGCTCCGGCGTAGGTTCAGGTGTCGGCTCTGCAGTAGGCTCAGGCGTTGGTTCTGGTGTAGGTTCTGCGGTAGGCATCGCTGTTGCTGAAGGATTTGAGCTTGTGGACGAGCCACATGCGCAGAGTGAAAAAACCAGAACAAACGTTATTACAAACGCAATCGTCCGTTTCATATTATTCTCCTTTATGCACTCTTATATTGTTGTATCTTGAAAAAAATACAAAAATGCTATTCTTTTTTCATCCAAAAAGAAATTCAAGAAATCAAAACCACATTGAAATCCGAGAGGTAGGAGGCAAAAATAGTGGAAAGCAAAAGAAAGACCCCCAGGGCAGACTTGAATAGGCGCTTCTGTCCTATATAGAGCGCACAATCGCAAAGTCATCGCCGGAAGTCGGATAACTCGCGAAAATTCCGGCGATGGGCCAGGTCATCACAAAACTATGGGGTATTCACTGATCCTTAGAAGCAAATTCGTTCAGTTTATCATAGATGGCTTGCATAAAAGCAGCAACATCTTTGCCATTTGCTTCATTTGCTGTTCTCGTAGTCGAAGAAAGCGCAGCCACGGTTATCTCTTTGACCATTTCAACAATAGTATTGTTTGTAATCCTACTCATTTGTTTTTCACCTCCTTTGTCCCTTGCCTATAGGCTGGGGATTTTAATCCGTAATAATCTTCCGAGTCTGTCACAAATTTGTAATCTATGCTATACTGTTGTCACTGTCGGCAGCAACTTATTAAAGGAGCTGTAATAATGAACGATACGCTTAAATGCCGTCTTGCAATGGAACTTTTTACGCACTTGTCTGAACAGGAGCAGGAGTATATCATTTCTTTGATAGTTTCCATTCTATCAAAGAGATAATTTCGTCCTGCTCTGAATCGGTTAGCCTATCATAGAGGTTTAATAATCTCGATCTTCGCCCATCTTCGCTTGTTCCGGGGATGGGCGTTGTTCTTTCTAAAGGGACATCAAATCCCATAAGCCAAGCTTCGCTGACACCAAGCGCAAAAGCCAAAACTGATAACTTGTCATTTCGGGGTTCTTTAACCACGCCGGATAGATACTGATTCAATGCTCCTTTGCTAAGCTTTACATTGTACATTTCACAATATGGTTTTGCGAGCCGTAAAATATCGACCTGCTTCAATCCTCGTTCATCCATGATTTGTCGAAGTCTTTGCGATGTTGTGTATGGCTTCATCAAGACACCCCCCTTCAAGCACAGTTATCATATCATCATTTGAACAAAAGTTCAAGAGAAAGTAAAACAAAAGTTCAAATTTGGTGTTGCAATTGGTAAGTGCTTGTGTTACTATTTGTACAGAAGTTCAAGAAACAGAACTTTTTGAAATGATTTGCTGGAAGGAGGTGAAATGATGAAGCGGACATCTACACCGCGGCTTGTTTATGATCTAAGCCGCTTGACAGGGCGAATTGGGGATAAGTTTGGAAAGCAGGAGGCTTTTGCGCGGGCTCTTGGAACTTCTGAGCGCTCATTGTCATTAAAGCTCAACGGAGAAAGGTATTTCAAGCCAAACGAAATCAGCAGATCAATAGAGCTACTCGGACTGACCCCTATGGACATCCCTGATTATTTTTTTACAGTAAAAGTTCAAGAAACTAAACTTCCGATCTCTGAATAAGGAGAATTCAATCAATGGTGTTAGTACAGATCACCGCAATCCTGACCGGCTTCTCGATCGAGATGCTGGTTCAGAAATTGCTCGAAAATGGGCTGTGCAAAAAGGAAGCCCTTGCCAGGGGCATCGAGTCCGAAGAGGAAGGAGGAGCATAAATGCCTAAAGTACGCCCTCTGACTGAGGCCGCACGCAAGGCCGAAGCGGAGCTAACACAGCGGCAACGCGTAGTCAGGATCATCAGCACGGCAGCTGAGTCTCGCGGTTTCGACCGCCAGACGCTGGCAAAGAAGTCCTGTATGGATGTCCAAGCTCTCAACCGCCGCATGCGCTGCGAGTCAGATTTCCGGATGCCTGAGCTTTGCAGGATCTCCGACGCTCTCGGTCTGGATGGTCAGTGCAGGGCAGCCCTGTGTGGGGCAAAAGAAAAATGCCGGTTTGAAACCGGCTATCGCGCCGGTGCAAGCGGCGCGTGAAAGGAGGACACATGGACGTAAAAAAAGAGCCGCCCTCGGTGTGCAAGACCGAGGACGGCGGCGGAGATCACCCAAACATGATTACCCGAGAATCAAAATACCAGAATACGACGGATTTGTCAAGCGGAGGTTCTTCGGGTAATGAGATCACGAACCTCCGCGTTTCTCATGCCCTTGCCGCACGGGATATGGCCGAGACGGTACAGGGGCTGTATCCCCGCTTTGATCGGTATCTGCTGAGCAAATGCGAAGCGCCTGAGCTGTATGGCATTGAGATAAGGCCCAACGCTTTGGAGCGTCTCTATATGAAATACGCGCCCGAAGCGTGGAAAAAGCGTAGAAGCAGAGACCGTCACCGCCGAAAGCGGAGCATCCGCTGCAGGCTCGACGAGAATGTTTATCAGGATCTCCTGCCTATCATTCGCAGGAAAGGATTCAATACCGTACAGGACTGGCTCGAATCGCTGATCAAATGGTTCGTTGTAGAGAACAGGAGGCACACATGGGACTGATCCCCGATGATCCGATCGTTGCCTGCATCGAGCGTACCGGATTCCCGCCATGGGAGAAGCAGGCCACGCCTATTTGTCCGGTGTGCGGGCAAGAGTGTGAAACAGTCTACTGTGATGCATCCGGAGAGATCGTCGGCTGTGACGAATGCCTCTGCCGGAAAGACGCATGGGAAACGCCGGAGTGCTTTCCCGGAAAGGAGAACGAATGAAAGGAATTGTTGTCACGTCTGACAACCAGATCGAGGTCAAAGACTTTGAGGCCCCGATGCATCGGACAGTCGGCGACGTCGTGGGCGGCTATATCGAGATTGTGCATCCGATCGGCCTTGCCGAGCCTCTGGTGATGATCGTCAACGAGGAGGGACTGATCCTGGAACTACCGATGAACACCATCGGTTCCCTGCTCTACGGCACCCATATTCACGGTGCCCCCATCGTTGGAAATCTCGTCATCATGAAAACTGGCTGGACAGACGACGGCCCCGACATTGTTGGTCTGGACGACCAGGAAGTTGAGGAGCTTACCGCCTCACTCAAAGCATTCTGCATGGTACCCGGCGAAAGCCGCTGACCATAAATACGCTCATATCGAGCACAAATTGAAAGGAGCACCCCATTATGATTGTCAACCCCGAAAACATGAGCTTCGACGGAAAGAAGTTCAGCATGATCCTCTACGGTTCCCCCGGCGTCGGAAAAACCACCCTTGCGCTCTCCGCTCCCGATCCTGTCCTGATCGACTTTGACCGCGGCATGAGCCGCGTCCGCTCTCAGCACCGCAAAGCGGCCATCTTCTGCGACACCTATGAGGATGTCCTGACAGACCTGGGCTCTCCGGATATGAAGCAGTTCCAGACTATTGTGGTCGATACCGGCGGCAGTTTCATCACCTATCTGCAGGACTGGGCGATGAGGGCCGATCCCAAGGCCAACTGCCAGAAGAACGGCGCGATCTCTCTCAAGGGCTTCGGCGCGGTGAAGATGGAGTTCAGCCGCTTTACCAGCTATGTCAAGGACACACTCAACAAGAATCTGATTTATGTGTTCCACAGTCTGGAACAGACGGACAAAGACGGGAATCCCCAAGTCCGCCTCATGTGTGAGGGAGCGGCCAAGAATATTGTCTGGACGCCCTGCGATTTCGGCGGCTATGTCCAGATGATCGGTGACCGGCGCGATATTGGCTTTACCCCGGAGCAGGAATACTTTGCCAAGGGCTGCCATGGTATCAAGGGACACTATACGGTCCCGGAGCTCGGCCCCACCGACACCAACGACTTCATCACCAGACTGTTCGACAAGGCAAAGGCAAACATCGCCGCTGAGGCGGAGGAATACGCCCCACTGAAAGAGCAGTATGACCGGGTGATGGGAGCGGTACACCAGATTCTCGATACCGTTAAGGACGTTGAAACGGCCAACCGCGCACTGAACGACATTCCCAACCTTGCCCACGCTCTCACAAGCAAAAAGGAGGCCTCGGCCATGCTCAATGAACGCGCCAAGAGTATCGGCCTGACCTACAGTAAGAGCGCCGGCGGCTTTATCCGCAAGGAGGAAAAGGAGGCATAAAGCATGGCCAGATACCTGATTACGCAGTCTCTGCTCTCCTCGTGGCTGTATATCTATGAGTGCCGTGAGGAAAAGGAAGACGAAGCCATGGCTTCTTTCTTGCATGCACTGCGCCGTGAGCCGGAAGATCTGGACGCTGAACAGCGGCAAAGGATTCAGAACGGCCATGACTTCGAGAACGAGGTCTATAAGGAGGCCTCCGGTCAGCTTCGCGCACCGCACCCCAAATGGGAGCGCGGCATCTGCGAGATCGCCGATTTTCTCAAAGGCGCTCAGTTCCAGGTCACAGCATCGCGTGAAATTGAAGTCGACGGTATCACCTTCCTGGTCTACGGCATTCTGGACGCACTGCGAGAGGGCACGATCTACGACGTGAAGTTCAAGAATAAGAGCTTCGGGTCGCTGGATCTCGCCGGAGACTATCTCAACAGCCCCCAGCACCCGCTTTACTTCTACCTCGTCCCGGAGGCCAGACAGTTCCGGTACATGGTTTCTGACGGTCAGGACCTCTACATGGAGCAGTATGAACCGGAAGATTGCCTCTCTGCCGCTGATCTGATCCTCCAGTTCGTTCAGTTCCTCAAGGCCAACAACCTGATGGACACATACCTGGAACACTGGCAGGCCCGGTCATGAAGGGCCGGATCATCGACTTCTCCATGAGCTTCGGCGGGAAACAGCGTGTCACGCTGGAGCTCGACACCGACTTCCGCGAGGGCTACGAAGCCCTCAAGGAGGCGGTGCTGGAGATCACCATCAAAAAGTGGAGAGCCAAGCGCAGCAACGACGCCAACAAGTATTTCCACCTGCTGGTCAATGAAATCGCCGCTGCGCGCGGGATCTCCGATGATCAGGTCAAAATCGATCTGGTCACACAGTATGGCACCTATGCCCGCGACGATGATGGGATGATCGTTGGGTTCAAGCTCCCGGCCTCTGTCGATGTGAGCACGATCTACCCCTATACCCGCATGTACAAAGAGGTTGAGGAGAACGGAAAGCTCTTCAAGTGCTACCTCGTATACAAGCAGACGCGCCTCATGGACACCAAGGAGTTTTCCCATCTGATCGATGGCGCGGTACAGGTTGCCCAGGAATTAAACATCGACACCGACACGCCCGACCGGGCCGGTTGGTGGGAAAGTCTGAAAGGAGACAAAAAATGAGCAAGACCATTGTTACCAAGAGCGGAATCGTTATCCACGCCACTGATACTGTCACCATCCCCCGCAGCGAATACAACAAGCTGCTCGCTGCGAAAGTGCAGATCGATATGATCCTCTCCGTCGCCGATAAGAGCGGTTACGGCTGTGCCGATATCGTCAAGGGTGCCCGCAGTCTGGACGAGTACAGCAAGGCTCTGACGATCGCCGAGGAACACTACAGCGAGCTGGTAGAAGCCCGCGATGAGACGGTTGGAGAGCTCACGGCGGATGTCGAGCGGCTGAAAGAGGCACTCAATAAGGCCGCTTCCTCGGAGCCGGAGGAACACACAGATGCTTAACCACATCACAATCATGGGCCGCCTGACCCGTGATCCCGAACTGCGCTATACGCAGTCTCAGATTCCCGTTGCTTCCTTCACCGTGGCCTGCGAGCGTGATTACGCCGCAGGCGGCGGTGACCGGGAGACGGACTTCATCGACTGTGTAGCATGGCGCAGCACCGCGGAATTCGTGTCCAAGTATTTCCGCAAAGGCGGAATGGTCGTCGCCTCTGGCCGGCTCCAATCCCGCAGGTGGACAGATAAAGACAACAACAAGCGTACCTCGTGGGAGATCCTCGCCGACAGCTGCTATTTTGGGGAATCCAAGCGGGACAGTGAAAACAGCAGCTACCAGCGGCAGACGCAGCAGCCAGGCGGTTATCAACGGTCCTCCCGTGCTCCCGATCGCGGCGTAGACGTCACCCCTCCGCAGCAGTTCCAGGAGCTGGACGATGACGACGGCGAGCTGCCGTTCTGATCGGAGGTAGCCTATGGCAGCACGAGATACAGAGCGGTACTACTGGCTGAAACTCCACAAGGATTTCTTCAAACGGCATGATATCACGGTCATTGAGGATATGCCAAACGGCAAGGACTATGTGCTCTTTTATCTCAAACTCATGCTTGAAAGCGTGGATCACGAAGGGGCGCTTCGCTTTTCAGACACTATCCCATATTCGGAAACGATGCTCGCCAGCGTGACGCATACAAATGTTGATGTCGTTCGCTCTGCTCTAAAGGTTTTGACGGAACTGGGCATGGTGGAAGTCTTTGACGATAAAACTTTATTCATGACCGAGGTCGCAAAGCTATTGGATAGCGAAACCTATGCTGCCAGAAGAAAGCGTGAGCAGCGCAAAATCGAGGGCGCGGGGGACAATGTCCCCCGACTGTCCCCCGATTGTCCCCAAGATATAGAGATAGATCCAGAGATAGAGAAAGAACCAGAGAAAGAGCAAGAGAAAGAAGACGAGACATTTTCTGACGAAAATGTTTGTCGCCCGCAGGACGTGCGACAAGTCTTTGATGCATGGCAGAGTTTGGGCATTCAGAGGCTTCGGAAGATCCCCGACGCGACCACTTCCACCGGAAAGATGCTCCGCGCCCGTATCAAGGATTACGGTATCAGTTCTGTGCTGGAGGCCGTGGAGATCGTCAGGAACAGCGATTTCCTGATGGGCAAGGTCAAGGATTTTCAAATCACCTTTGACTGGTTTGTGCGCCCCAATAATTTCCTGAACATTGTGAACGGCAAGTATGACAACCGGACTGGCCGGGAATCCGACACGCGGCACGGTCGGGAAATGAAAGAGACCTATAACACCATAGAGAGGTGGGCTGAAGAACGTGCCAATGACAGTGAAGGAATTTGAGAAGATCACCAAGGGCATCACGACGGCCTTTCCCTGGGCGAATCTCTTTCCCAATCCCGAAGCCGTGGAAATCTGGTACCGCAAATTGGGAGATATCCCCTACGACGTCATGGCGGCAGTTGTCAACCGATGGCTCGAAACCAAGACACAGCCGCCGACCATTGCCGCTCTCCGTCAGGAGGCGGATATCGTTGTAAACGGTCTGCCTCCCACGTGGGCCGATGGGTGGGAACAGGTACATAGGGCAGTCGGTAGATACGGCTATATGCGTGGGGAGGCGGCTCTGGCCTCGATGGACGAGCTTACCGCCGAGACAGTGCGCCGAATCGGCTGGCAGCAGATCTGTGAGAGCGAGAACATTGATGCGCTGCGGGCAAACTTCCGCATGGTCTATGAAACCCTCTCCCGCCGTCTGCAGGAAAACAGGTTGCTCTCACCCGGAACGCAAGAGCGATTACAGGCCGTGAGGGCGGCACCTCAAATTGCCGCCCTTGCCGAAATGATGAAAATGCCCGAACCGGGCGAAAAAGAAAAAGGAGGACACAAATGAAGAGTTATCCCGTCCCTGTCGTGAGGAGCGAAGGGAACCCGTATTTTTCCCGCATGAACAATCCCCTGCCGTCCACTGCAAAACGCTGGGCTGTCCGGTTCATCCGACAGCATGGCATTCTGATCGCCGCACTGCTCCTGATCGTAGCCTGGTCCTTGGGTGTCTCCGCTGTGACCGCCCACCGTGTGAAAAAGGATGTCACAGAACAGATCTCCGCCCAGTATGCCGCCGAGTACGAGAAGAAAATCAATGCATTCTATGACGAGCAGGCCGAGGCGGCCAGGGCCAAAGACGAGGCCTCGCGGACTGCGGAGGCCCAGATGCAGAGAGAGGCCGAGGCGATTGCCCGCGTCATTGGCACCATGAACACCAAGCGCATGAAGGGCACTCTCTGTTGGAACATCCTGTGCCGCGTAGATAATCCGCTCTATCCGGGAAGCGTGGAGGAAGTCATCGAGCAGCCCTCGCAGTGGGTTTTCTATCGGGAAAACAACCCGATCAGCGAGGATGATGTGCAGTTGGCTCTTGAGCAGCTGCGCATCTGGCACGATGGCCGTTACCCCGCCGGCCTTTCCAGTGCGTTCGTATACGGCGAATGGAGCGAGTATGACTATGTTATCCGTGATACATGGGATAAACATAGCCGCACGAATTACTGGAGGTTCCCGGAATGAAGCATCTGCACAATCTCGCACAGATATAGGAGGCGCGGGATATGGGAAAGGCAGCACGCGCCGTCAGAACCGGCGTCCAGGCAGAATTTATCAAAAAGTTTGAGTCCTTGTCCGGGCGGTATTCCATCCGGCAAATCTGGGAGGACTGGGTGGTCATGTCTGCGATCAGTATCTCCAACGTCGTCGATCAGGTTCACGCCACGGAGAGGGAGAAGCACTACAGGACGCTGGCCAGCAAATACCAGCCGCAGGAGCTGCTCGTTTTCTCTGAGCTGTTCGTGGATTTCGTCAATGCCATGGACAGAAATCCCGATCAGGATTTCCTTGGGGAAATGTACATGGCTGTCGGGATGGGCAACGAGCACGCCGGGCAGTTCTTCACCCCATACGATGTATGCCGCTGCATGAGCGAGATCGTTTCAAACTTCGATCTACTCAAGGCCGAGATTGAGCAAAAGGGCTTCGTCTCCGTGCTGGACCCGGCCTGCGGCGCGGGGGCGCTCCTGGTTGCTTTCGCCAATGACTGTCTGAGGAAGGATATCAACTACCAGACTTCGGTGCTGTTCGTTGCCCAGGACATCGATTACCTCGTCGGGTGTATGTGCTACCTGCAGCTGAGCATCCTCGGCTGTGCGGGATATGTGAAGATCGGTGACAGCCTCGCAAATCCAACCACATTCCACGATCCCCGCGGCCTGATCCCATGCGGCGACGGAAACATCTGGTACACGCCGTTCTATTTCCGGGAAGAATGGCACATCCGGCGGCTGGCTGCATCAATGGCGCTGCTCTTCAGCAAGCTCCCTACGACAGAGAAAGCCGAGGAGCTGCCCGCCGAGGCCGCTGCTGCCCCGTTGCAACCGCTTCCAGAGCCCGAGGACCCCACACCCCCTGTAACTATATCCCCCGAGCCGGAACCACCCGTGGAAGCCGAGGAAACGGCCTACAACGAAAACAAATACGGACAGCTCATGTTCTTTTGAGGAGGAATCAAATGCTGGATAAATTGCCGCCGCTGCCTCAGCCGAAGCCAGAGAATCTGATCCGGGGCTGGAAGAACAGGGCCGAGGGAAAAGCCTTTGAGGACCGGCTTGACCGCAGCTTTGCCTATTACGCGGAGCGCGGCTTTGCCCTGATCGACAAGACGCCGGAACCGTTCAAAATCATCAAGCGCCTGGAGCATACCCGCTTCATCGGCTGCTTTCTCAAAAAGGCGCAGCCGGATTACAAGGGCACCGTCAAGGGCGGGCGATCGGTGATCTTTGAAGCCAAACACACCACGAGCGACCGGATCGAGCAGGACAGGGTGAGCGATGTGCAGGCAGACTATATGACGAAGGCGTCGGCGCTCGGTGCCCGATGCTATGTCCTCGCCGGTTATAAGTCAGGTAGCGTCTACCGCATCCCCTGGTCGGCGTGGGCCGACATGAAAAGAATCTTCGGCCACAAGTATGTGACCGAAGAGCAATTGAAGAAATATCAGGTTCAGACGTCATGGAACGATCTGCTCCTGATACTGGAATAAAAGGAGATATATGAGCAGATTTACACAATTGGTGGACACCGGAAAGTACTCTAAGGAAATGCTCTCCGATGATCAGAGGAAAAGAATTGAGGGGATGGAGAATGTCGAAGAATTGATTGATTCGTTTGAATCCTTCTTCATCGAATATTTTGATTTGTCCGAAGACGTTGTTCTCGACAAGATTCGTCTTGATTGTATGGAGGAAACCATGGAGGCTTTCCGCGAGTATCTGCACTCAAACATCTGCGAACGTATTGTGACGCTGGCAGATCAGAACTGAAAGGAGAAAACTATGAGTGAAATCAGCAAGTATGAGGCCCAGAAAAAGAAACTGGATGACCTCTGCAAAGAGCACGATCTGACCTATCGCTTCCGCAACAAGAGCTATCCGATCACGATGACCGTCCGTCCCATTCAGGGCGTGACCGAGCAGCTTTCGCTTCTCGCGGACGCTGAGCAGAATGACTACATCTCGCCGGACGCATCCATGGTTATCTACCGCAAGGACGGCGAGGACGTCAAGACGAAGTTCAACGGAACCTTTACGATCAGCAAGGCTCTGCAGAGCAAGTTCGTAAACATCTATTCGAAGATGTGCGATTACTGGCTCCTGTATTTCTTCCGGGAAATGGTCAATCGCGGTCTCTCCAGCGGATCCATGCCCGTCATCGATGAAGCTGAGGCCGACGACAGCGGGGATGAGGATTTCGAGCCGGATGAATCGGACGAGGGCAGCGAGGATTATCCGGCGAGCGACGGCAGCGATCCCGACGAGGATCTGATCACCGCGTCCACGCTCCTGGTCAGGCAGGAAAACAAAGCGACTGTGAGCCTGCTGCAGCGCCGTCTGAACCTCGGCTATTCCAAGGCCGCGCGGCTTATGGATATGCTGGAAGAGCGCGGTGTGGTTGGCCCCTATCGCGGTGCTGAGCCGCGTGAGGTGCTTCCCTATGACGTTCCGGAGGATTAAGCCATGGCCGACATTGTGATGATCCCGATTGATAAACTCAATCCTCACCCGGACAATCCCAGAAAAGAGCTCGGCGATCTGTCCGAGCTGGCAGAGAGCATCAAGGCCAAAGGCGTCCTTCAAAATCTGACGGTCGTTCCCTATTACTCGAAGGTGCATAAGCGTGTGATGGACGGCCTGTATACCATCCTGATTGGCCACCGGCGGGCAAGTGCGGCGAAGCTGGCCGGGCTCACAGAACTGCCCTGCACCATCGTGGACATGAGCTATGAGGACCAGATTGCCACCATGCTTGTAGAGAATATGCAGCGGTCTGACCTGTCCATCTATGAGGAGGCCAAGGGCTTCCAGATGATGCTGGATCTCGGAAAAACGATACAGGATGTATCGGCAATGTCCGGCTTCTCCGAGGCCACCGTCAGGCGCCGCGTAAAGCTCGCCGAACTGGACGAGAAGAAATTCAAGAAGGCCGTGGAGCGCGGTGCTACCCTCTTCGATTTTGCCGAGATGGACAAGATCGACGATCCGGCCGTCAAAGACGATCTGCTTGGGAAACTGGGAACAAAGGACTGGAAAAACGCCCTCTCAGCCGCAATTGAAAATCAGAAGACCAAGGCTCTGCTCGACAAATGGGCCGGACAGGTTTCTGCCTTTGCCACAAAGATTGACAAGGTTGAATGGCAGGGCAGCCAGAAAACCGGATTTATCGGTGATCGGACTTTCCCTGTAGAGTATGTCACCAACTATAGCAAATATGGAGACAAGGGCAAGGACGCCATCAAGCCTGAGGACGACGGCGCCGAGGAGTATTTCTTCGTACAGAAAGAAACGGAAATCACCCTCTACAAAAAGTGGAAGCGAAATCCCGAGGCGGAGCGAAAGCAAATCGAGGACAAAATTCGTGCGGATGCCTATCAGAAACTCAAAGGGCAGTTCACAGAAATGACCGAGCGGCACAGAAAACTTCGCCTTGATTTTGTCAAAAACTTCAATCAGTACCAGAAGCGTGACGTGAACGTATTGGAGTTCGTCACAGAGGCCATGATCGACGCGAAGCAGAACGGCGGTGGTTATTCCAACAATGCGAGCATCACGGAGCTGGCTGCTATGCTCGGTGTAAAAATGCAGGAAGGCAGCGGCCCCAAAAAACTGGATTACGCGGAGTTCCTTTCTGCCAAAATGCAGCATCCGGAGCGGACGGCGCTGATTACCGCAATGTGGATCCTCGACACGGGTAAATACTGGCGTGAAACATGGGACGCCGAGGAAAGCCAGTGGCATATCGTCTACAGCGAAGACCCCGACCTGGATATGGTTTACCGCCTCCTGGGTAGTCTTGGCTATGTCAGCAGCACCGAGGAAGTGGAGCTGCGCGGCGGTACGCACAATCTGTTCTACAAGAAGGAGGGCAATTAACATGGACACCTGCAGATCCTGCGGCGCACCGATTGTATGGCTGCGCACAAAAGCCGGAAAGTCAATGCCCTGCAATGCGGGGCTGATCCCGTACAAGGCAAATCCAAACGGAAAGCAGATCCTGATCACAGACTGGGGCGATGCCGTCCGCTGCGATCTCACCTTTACCGGGCCGCCGACCGGGAAAGCCCGTATGTCTCACTTCGCCACCTGCCCGAATGCCCGGCAGCATCGAAAGAGGTAGTCAGCATGGACGAGCAGAGGTGCTTTCTCTGCGGACGGAACGGGAACGGGGATGCATTGGAGATTCACCATGTATTCCCCGGTTCTCTCCGGGAGAAATCGGAAAGGTACGGGCTTGTCGTTCCCCTGTGCGGAAATCGCTGCCACCGCCTGGGAAAAAAATCTGCCCACAAATGCGAGGAAACTGCCCTGATGCTCAAGCAATGGGCCCAGCGCAAAGCCATGGAGGAAAACGGCTGGACCATGGAGGACTGGCACAGGGAGTTCGGTAAAAATTACTTATAGGAGGACTACATGAGCAAACGCATAATGCCGCCGACGAACTGTCTGGCTGGCGGCTGCAGTACGATAGGTTTTTGCTCTCGCTGCGGCTTTGACGATGCTGAGAACGAAAGGCGGAAAGAATTGCCGCTTGTTTTATGCCGCGACGGCCTGCGGAGAAAGATCATTCCGCGTAAAGATCAGGAACAGGAGGAAGCAACCAATGAATAAGATCATGCAAGCTTTATCATCCCCCGGCAACATATCACTGGCGGTCTGTCTGATTATCGCCGTAGCTCTAACCGTTACCCTGATTGTCTTGGTCAGGAAATGGGATGAAGATGACGAGCTCGGCCCGTGCTGCCGGTGCTGCGCCTACTGGTTCAAAGAGGATGACCGTGGTATGTGCGAAAAGCACTCCAACAAGAACGCCGTCTGCTATACGGCGCCAAACTATTTCTGTCGAGACTTCGACGGGATATTCCCCTGGGAGGAGGATCTGCAGAATGAATAAGATTGTTACCCTATGCCCGACGTGCGCCGACACGATGAAGTCAGGTTATTCTGTCAAGAAGGTCACCAATGCCACGACGGCGCTCAAGAAGCAGTGTGAGAACTGTGGGATGAAAGGCTCGGCCTATTTTCTCTTCCGGTACCTGATCTCAAAGAAAGGGAAGTGATCGATGCCATGACCAGGAAGAGATTCATCAAGCTCCTTATGAGCGAGGGCTATAGCCGAGACGCTGCTGTTCTTCGGGCGGACTATCTGCGCGGTGATCGGTCGTACCAGAAATACTACGACTCCATGAGGATGGAACGAGCCATACAGGGCAGCATGAAGCAAATCCGAAACCTTGGAGGCGCGTTGAGAGAACTGGCTTTCGCTATGGGGCAGTGCTTGCGAGCGATTGCCGATCTGTTTTCTTCTCCGCCTATGCAGGCACTTGCAGAGCAGGCTCTTCAAAAGGACAAGGATGGGAGGCCGTGAACGCTATCGTCAAATACCCTGGCTCAAAGTGGAATATTGCACAGTGGATCATCGATTTCTTTCCACAGCACCATAGCTACCTGGAGCCGTTCTTCGGCTCAGGCGCTGTGCTGTTCACCAAGAGCCGAAGTCCGATCGAAACGGTGAACGATCTTGACGGCGACGTGGTGAACCTGTTCGACTGGATCAAGCGAGATCCAGAACGTCTGGCCGATGCCATCTACTGGACGCCTTACTCACGGGAGGTCTATGACCGAGCGATTGATGCATACAAGGCCGGTGTCAATGGCAGTTTTGAACGAGCCGTCGTCTTCTGCACAAAGCTGATGATGGGGCATGGCTTCAGGACGAACGAGATCAAGGTCGGCTGGAAAAACGATGTGCAGGGCCGGGAAGCGGCCTATGCTGCCAAGGGATGGTGTGATACTCCCCAGCGCATCATAGAGGCCGCGGAACGGCTGCGCGGGGTCCAGATCGAGAATCGCCCGGCGCTCGAGGTAATCACCCGGTTCAACTTTCCGAACGTGCTGATCTACGCAGACCCGCCGTATCTCCTCGGTACCAGGCACGGAAAGCAATACGCTTGTGAAATGACTGATGCCGATCACGCTGATCTGCTCGATGCACTCAAGCAGCACCGCGGTCCCGTTCTTCTATCAGGATATGAAAGCCCGCTGTACCGAGAGGCACTGAAAAACTGGCACCGTGAGGAGATCGACGTGCGAGCACAAACCGCAGCCAAGCGCCGGGAGGTTCTTTGGATGAACTTCGAGCCTGCCGGTCAGATGAAAATCTTTTGAAAGGAGAATGTGAATTGAGCATTCTGATAAAAGGCATTGAGATGCCGAAGAAATGCGGTTGCTGCTTTGCTGCATCCGCAACATGGACAAGACCATGCTGGAAGAGATCAGGGACAAGGTTCTTGCCGCCGGCTATGACGCGTTCGGCATGAAAGCCCCGCCACCATCCAACGGTGACAAACTCCGGCGCAGTTCTGATGCGGAACTGGCAGCATTTATCTCGTATGTGATCGGCAATATCAACGCCTACGACGGCACCTGTATTCTTCCCGGCGGCCATGCTGTGACAACAGTGGACGATATTCTGAAATGGATCAAGTCTCCGGTGTCGATCCCGGTTGATATAGGCTTGCCGTATTGACAGCGCGCCACAGGAGTACAGTAAATAATGACCTCCAAACTAAAAAAGCATTTCAATCGTTGGAATAAATGGAGAAAGCTATCTGCTGATGGGCGTATGCACAAGCTGTTGGTTCTCATTGGCTTCGTGCACAGTCCAACATTCGCCTTAGTTCTTGACGATGAAACCGAAGAGCAGATCCATAACAGGTTTGAACAGGTATTACGTGACACTGAGCCTATCGATGGTATTTCTACTGTCGAATTGACAAATTTTATGCAGCAGTTTACGATCTCAACGGGGGTGATGCAGAACAATGACGCTTGCAGATCTGAACGGTCACCGGGACATGGTTACCCAACTTCATGACGCCAGGGAGACCTTACAGAAGATGCAAGGACAAATCCTCAGTGCCCAGCACTTTGACGGGATGCCGCACGCGCACAACGCCACTCGCGGCACAGAAAACATAGCGATCTCCATGCAGATCGCTATTGACGACGTGGCTCGTCTGGAGCGCATTGTCAAACGGTCGGAGGAAAGCGGTATCCGGGACTGGATCATGAGCATCCCGGATTTTCAGACGAAGGTGATCTTTGCCCTGCGCTTTCTCGATGGCAACTCCTGGGAGAGCGTAGCAGCGTCCATCGGTGGCCGTAACAGCGAGGAAGCGGTAAAAGCAGTGTGCTATCGGTATCTCAACATAGAGAACGGCGCTTAGTTTGCCCCAGAGGCCATTTCCAGCCGTTGCAACGGCCTTTACCCGCGCACCCTATATTCGTATATCCCCCGACACCAAAAACGCGAAGGAAACGCTTTCCTGGTCAAAAAAAAAGAAACCCCTACCAAATCGGTGGTCACCGAAATGGCAGGGGCTTTTCTTACTTGTTGTAGGTACCGAGGACGCAGCGTTCAGCGCGATCCTCAGCACGTCTGTTCATCCACATCAGAGCCTCCTCGATGTGGGTCAGCGCGCAGGCGTTCTCCCGGCAGGCATACGGACCGGACTGGAATGCGCGCAGCCGGTCGCGCACCATCTCCAGCAAGTCGCCGTCGAGGACACCGTGCTGCGAGCTGGGATCATCGCGCGGGCCTTTCTGGAACTGGATCACACAGATGGGATTCCCGTTCTCAGGATCATCGTTTGCCGCATAGACATCATACTCGTGGTATGCACCGCCGGGGCCGGGCTCACCATCACGGTACACAGCATTCAGGTTGTTGCGCGTCTGAATAGTTGAAATCTTCTGTTCGCTCATTTTGCTCTCTCCATTTCTGTTTCGTAATCGGCACCAATTTCAAGACTGTCGTCTGCTTGCGTTTTGCTGAAGCTATTGTTGAATTCATTGACCGCGGCTTCGAGCATGGCAATCAACTCGACATCTGAGATGGTGATGCCGTACTCGGCCAGCAGCTCCGAGGCTTTCAGCATGGCCATTTTCAGCTTCTCATGGCCGTGAAAATCTTTATAGACCTGCTCGACAAAGCGCACGGCCGTCTTGCAAATGTCCTGTTTCACCTTCGTGGTGACAAACTGCTGGTACAGGCGCTTGGCCTGGGTTCCGAGGAAGGCGGCGAAAGCAAGGAACAGGACAAGCAGAATCTGGTTGATGTACTGGCTCATGATAATTCTCCTTTTCAGTCTTTTTTGTTTGTGTCTTCTGTAATTTCACGCATGCCGGGCGGCACTGAATCGGACGTTTTGCCTTTCAGAATTTTTGCTCCGGCAATTAGCCATTCAGGGATCGGCGCGCCCAGTCGCTTCACGTTTTCGAGGATGCTTCCCACTTCCGTGAAGAAGTACCACACGGAAACGATCAATGTAATATAATTGCCATAGGGGATGCCCTCGACAATCTGTGCAGCTCCGGTGTGCAGGATCACATCGACAGCAATATCACAAAGAGCTGCAACGAGCAGCGCAAATATTTCCCCGAGTTTGTGCCAGAGGCCTTCACGGGCTAATTTGCTTGTCCACTCGCCATTTGCCTTAGCTGCCGCCGTCCCGGTGATGTAATCCAGAGCTATAGCAAGGATCAACAGGAATACAATCCATCCGACCCAGCCCCAGAGGGCGGTAAAAAAGGCGAAGCCCGCGGCAATAAATGCCTTGACTTCCTGGGCTTTTGTTGGCGCATTCATGGTGTTATACCTCCGATTTGTTAATAAGCGCGGCCCAGCACTGCCCGTCGCACACGCCAGTCGTTGGCAGACCGCGCATCGCCTGGAATCGCCTCAGCGCGGTCTCTGTGCCGTCTCCAAATTTGCCGTCGCAAGTGCCGTCACGCCGGATGGTGTTTTCGGGGCTGCACCCGTGCAAGACAAGCTGCGACTGCATCTCCTGCACGTAATAGCCCGTGTCACCGCACCGCAGTTCCGGGAGCTGCACAACCACGGCAAAAAGTTCGCGCTCCGGTTCGGCCGGCGCGGGCTCGCCCGTGTACCGAAGCACACAATCCCAGCCGCTCGAATAGACGTAATACGGCTGCACGCGGATCTCATTGCCGCTCTGATCGCCCTGTATAGAATTCCCCTCACTGCTGCGTGCGTGAACGATACGGCCACCGCCGATGCACATCGCAGTGTGATTGCGCTCGTTCAGCAGCACGTCGCCGCGCTGAAGGCCGTCACCGGTCGTCAGGTTCACGCTGCCGCTCACGTCGGCAAAACCGCAGGCGAGGAACGCCGTCTTCATATTGCCCGTATAGCTCGCGCCGGCGCTGCGCACCGGCACGCCCGCCTGCTGCCACGCCGAAATTACCAGCGACGAGCAGTCATAGTCCGGCCCCCAGCGGTTGGCCTGGCTGTAGCCGTGCGAATTATTGTTGGCAATGTCGATTGCCCACTGTACCGCATTTTCTATCGTGTTCATTTACTCATCCTCCAACAATCCGGAATGTGTGTGTTCGTCATTGTCCGCGATCTCGACCTCCTTGCCGGTCAGATCAGTGTTCTCTTCATCCATCGGTAAACACCTCCAAAGAGAAAGAAGACCAGCTCACATGAACTGATCTTCTTCGATAATTTCCTCGTCCTCTCCGAAATGTCGTCGGACAAGGACGAAGTCTTCTAAGGTTTTGTTTCTCAGATCCTCACAGTCACAATGACTCATTAGCCCAAGATAGCTGGTGATCACGCTTTCGCAGTATTCCAGGGGCAACTCGCCGGTACTGTAGTGCTCCATGACAAACCGGAGATGCCGCTTCATATTTAGGCTGGTGCTTTTTCTCAGCGTCGTTCGCCCCGGCCACACCATGCGCCCAATGAATTCCACGCCGGTACCGACAGGCATTACAGCAGTCTTTTTGTTCAACTGAAGCCCAAGGTGTTCCTGCATGAAATCATCTATCTCTGCGATCGCCTCCCAGCACTCGTCTTTCCCCGGCAAAAGAATCATCATGTCGTCCATGTACCGGATATAGTACGGGATGCGCATAACGCGCTTGATGTAATGGTCGAGCGGTGTCAGCACCACATTGGCCGTTGTCTGGGAGATCAGGCTGCCGACCTGCATCCCTCGGCCGCAGATTCTTTCGGCGGTAGTGACGTCGGTGCAATGGAGTGGCAAGCCAAATGGCCGGCCGTCGCAGCGGATCGCCACATTGAGGAACCATGCCATACGGGGATCGTCCAGAGGCCGCAGCAGTTCTCGCATCTGAACTTCAATAGGAATGCGGAAAAAGAACTTTGCTATATCGAGCTTGCCTATGTACCACCGCTCTTGCTTTCCGTCCAGCATTTTCATCCACTGCTGCAGGGTATTAACTGCATTGATTTGACCGCCTCCGGGGATGCTCCCGTAACTGTGTTCATAGAAAGACTTGGAATAGATCGGCCAAAGGACGTTATATGCTGCGCAGTTGACCACCCGATCGCCGAATTGTTGAGAGTGAATCAGTCTGAGCTTCGGAAAATACTCGTAGAATGGCCGCAGTTCTCCGGGGGTATATGTCTGCCAGTACAGGCGGTTCACATCGTTGATGATATTTTCTTCAAGGTTGGCAGAATAGCGTAATACCTCCGGGCGCTCGCGCTTGGATTTGCGCGCCAACAGATAGCCGTCATACATATTCTCGAAAGTGTCAAACTCTTCGAAAACATGAGAGTATTTTTCCATTCTGCCACTCCTCTTATCCCCGGCCTATCAGACGCCGTGCGGCTTTGGACACCGCCGGAACGTCGGATTACCGAAGAGAATGTTTTTGGGCTACGATATAACCCCGGGGATAGTCCCCTTATGCCCGGTACTGATTGCAGGCCCTTGAGCCTGCAACATGAGACTTTTGGGCATGAGCGGAGCGGAAGCCGATGTTCGTGTTCGAGTTGCCGCGGGAGTTGTTGCCGTTCGAGTAGAACACACCGGCGTTCGTGCCGTTGTTCCAGTTGCCGCCGCATAACCAACAACGTTCGTGGACTATTCCCTCTGCTTTGCGGCCCGTTCATTGACGGTCTTGATCCAGCCGCCGAGCATTTTACCGATTTCGACCACCATAGCTGACCAGTTCTCGTACTTCTCCATTGGAAGAAATCGTAGCCTATACGCCAACCGGATATAGATACGGAGCTTCATAATCTCTATGTCCAGATCCTGCAAAGTGGTCTTTTTGTAGTATCGTTTCTGAGCTGTAATCGCAAGCGACACCATTTCATCCATGCATCGCTTGATATCCGTTGCCAGAGCGTACTTCTCGGACTTAGGGAATTGCCGGAGACACACATAGCCATATTCCATCATGTCAAGGATTCTTTGAAGCAGCAGAAATTCTTTTGTTTCGCTGATCTCTCCCATTTTGCTCTTTCCTCCGTCCAAGTGTGGCAATTCTACCACTGCTGAGCGGAGGGAAGAGCAAAATGGAATTTTATTACGGAATACCGTAATTTTCATAAAAATTTTTTTCGCCCTTCGGGCGAAGAAATCGCGATGCTCCGCTACCGCGGAGCAAAACAGCACACAGTGGGTCAGTACTCAGGGTACATAATAAGCGGAGCGGAAGCCGATGGACGCGCTCGAGTGGCCGCGGGAGCTGTTGCCGTACGAGTAGAACACACCGGCGTCCGTGCCGTTGTTCCAGGCGCCGCCGCATAACCAACAACGGTCGGCGGCGCCGTTGTTGAAATAGAAGTAATCACTATCAAAGTCAGTGACACTCAGATCATAACGGCAGAGCCCGATCGAAGCCAGTACAAGTCTGGCCGCATCGCTGATTGTACTGTCGCAGCTCACAGCATTCCACGGGCATCCGCGCCCGCTATCGGACTTGCTGGTGATCGTAGTGGAATACTGGACGTGGCTGTTGACGAAATCCATCTTCACAGAGCCCTCGGTCGTGCCTCTGCCGTCCGGGGCAATGAGACTGCCGTCGGCTGCATTGATCGCCATCCAAAGCGCGGAGTTGGCCGCCTGGGAGTGATCCTTGTTCGCGGCGTTGTTGTTCGCAAGAAGCTGAATCTCGCCGTACACCATCCGCACACCGCCGGTCCATTCCCACACATTGCCGTTCAAATCCCAGATGCCAGAGGGCGTCCGGTCATGGCTCCATGTCAGAGGGCCGGTACCGGTAGCGACACGCTGGATGCGATTGCTGCTGTCACGGGCCATAGACGGGATGGCCCGGTAGACAGATTCTCGCGTATCTTTGCCGTAGTCGTTGTTGCCATAGGGCATAGTTCCGTTCTGCTTGCACCACCAAGCCAGCAGCGCCCATTCCGTTTTGGTCATCAGATGCCATCCAGCACCCTTGGCCGTACAGGCCGATATCGCCTGATCGAAGGTGATCGAGGCGCGCGGATCCCGGGCGGGCAGGGAATACGCTCTGCTATTCTGCACGATGTTCTGATATTTCGAGATCCAGATCGCGTCTTTCTCCACATCATCCACCTTAAATGCCGGGAAGATTTCGGTGGAGGTTCCGAGGCCGAGCTGAGCATAGGTCATCTTGGGAATCTTCACCATCACCGACGGCTTGCCCACATCGTCATACAAAAGCTCATTGTTGGGGCAAATGCACTGCAGCGCCAGGTTGGTCAGGTCAAAGTTGTTGTTTGCCATAGATCATTCCTCCTCAATCGCCCACAGGCTAAGCGTGACAGTGTCCATGTCCAGGGGCACAGGGACAGGGGCCTCTCCCCCGCCCTCTTCCTCTCCAGGATCTCCGAGTTCGACATCCGCGCCGATCACTACGGTTTCCGGCTGTTCGTACTGTCTGGCCGGGATGTCGATCTCGGCCACATAGCGCCGCCCTGCGGCTGCGCCGATCACCAGCTCCCCATCTCTGTCCGCGCATACGTCGATATGAACGGGATCGTCCCGCTCGCGCTTGACCAGGTTAATTGTCAGGTCATCGTCAAAGGTGATCTTCTTGTTCCGGACGCTATAGGGGATCTTCGGCCCCTCATTCTTATGCACGATGATCATTTACGCCATACCTCCAAATACCTGATATTTCACAGTGACGGACGATGCCGACCCCGTATACTCCAACTTGAAGCCATTGACCAACTTGGCCGACACGATAATGTCTCCCACGTTGCCGACGGCAGCCGTCACCTCATAGTCCACTATGTAATTCTGACTTGCCCGCTCCGTCACCAGCGGAACCGTCACCTGACTGTCATTGAATGGGAAAGCCTGCGAGTTCGTCAGTGTTACGCTGCCGGCCTCGATCTCTGTCCGGGACATGAGCTTCGTGATATTCCCCTCGGCGGTGGTTGCTCTGCCCTCCAGGGAAACGATCTTCCCTTCTGCTGTGGTCAAGCGCGTTCCATGGCTGGTTGCCGTGCTTTCCAGGGTCGAGATTCTTCCCTCGTCGGTAGTCCTCGAAGATTCGAGGCTGCTGATTCTATCGCCCCAGTCTGCCTCTGTTTGAGTAATCCAGGTGATGATAAGCGCAAGAGCCGTCTGCAGATCGTTGACAGCGTTGCCGAGATAGCCGGACGGGTGAGGATCTTCTTCTCGGTAAATGATTCGATCAGCACTCGACTCGGAGGAATTTGCCACTGTATAGGTCCATGTGTCGCCGTTGGTGTAGTACACCGTATAGGTGTCAACAACACCAGCGCTACTCGTCAGGGCAATATGGTCGATGCCGTTGCCGGTATCTCCTTTATCCCCCTTGTCGCCCTTGGCCCCGTGCAGAATGTCAACGGATTGTCCCTCGGGATGCTGGACGTCAGTGATCGTGATGCGGTAACCTCCGGTGATAGCGGTCACTGTGATCGTTGGGCTTGTCCCATCGGTGCCATCCATCACATCGACTGTTTGGCCGCTGGGATGTGCCGCATCGATTATGGTGATTCTGTGCCCGCCATCAATGTCCGTGACTGTTATGGAGGGCGAAACGCCGTCCTGCCCTCTGACGCGACCGATGACCTGATCAATTGTTTCATGTTGAGGTGCGTTCATGCTTTGCCTCCTAAAACTTGCCTGAATGGTGTGAAAAGCCCTCTTCGTTAACGGTTGTGCCGGGGTGAGCGGCGGTGTCCAACTGCGCGCTTGTTTCGTTTTCTTCAACATAGACTTCTTTCACAGCCTTCAACGTTCTATTGTCGCGCGGTCGATCCCATGCGATAGTTACCATAGCCGGGTGATAAAGCTCAAATTCTTTGTCGTCCCGCCGCTCGCCATCGTCCGTAAAAAAAAGCGATAGGGCGATCCTGTCGAGAACATCTGAAAAGTTGGGCTTGTTATAATGCCGCGGTTCGTCTTCGGCTGTCGGATAGTTCAGTATCTCGTCAACGTCAAAGAACGGGAGATTCCCTTCCTCTGTGCTCCATTCATACTTGTACGTGTACGCGAGAGAGCCGTCTTCAACCCAATACCGGTTTCTGACGCATTTACCGTCTAAAATTTCAAAATCATGCTCATAGAATAAATTTTGTGCAGAATCATACTCAAAACGCCAGTTATGGTTTCCAAAACCGTACGTATACCAGTTAATGTTATACGCTCCGTCAGGTTTCCGGTACCAATACGGCAAATAATCAGACTGTATCCCTAATCTGGATTCAACTTTTGCTTGTATTTTTTCCTCGAATTTCTTGGAGTTGTCCAATTCACGCGCATCAACGATCGCTTCGGGCTGGAAGTAATAATACGGGCGGCTGGGATCTGGAGGGAGATACGTGTAAAAAAAGTATGGCACAATTCGAGTAACCGTCGCGGGGTTATTTACGCCATTGTCAACTCGATTTGTAATAGACTTGAACTTTAAAAGCACTATTTTACCATAACCGGTGTTTATCTTCGCGCCCAAATTATAATCCTTTTCATAGGTATTATAAAGCTCGCCATGCACCTGAGCAACAAAGCGCTCTTTATAGCGCGTTTTAAATGTTGCTTCCCCGCCAGTTAAAAACGGGATTGACGATTTCACCGTGTATGATTCATCGCCAATTGTTCCCTCTCCGCCGTCGAAAGTGTATTCCTCTTTCCTCCACAGTACAGAATCAGCAACGTTAAACTTGTTCTCTCGCTTTTCTGTGAATGTCAATGTCAGCTCGTTCGGCGGAATGATGCCGTTCGGATAATCAATGTTCTCGCCTTCCCAGACTTTGCCGCCGCGATAGGCTTGCACAACAAAATCTTTTACAGTGACCGTTTTCCCGTCGATGTATGGCGGCTCTTTGGTGATTCTTATTTCATCGGGGAGGTCGTACAATTCCATGTTTAGGCCGTCAAGATCAATTGATAAATCCGCCGACAGCCCGCTAAGGTCAAGCCCGGATATGTTTAAATCGTCAAGGTCAAAAGAAATGTCCAAATCGCTGTTGAGGTCAAGATACTGTGATATGTCATCTATGTCTATTGGCGTGTCGTCATAAGTGGCAATCGGGTTTCCCGCTTCGTCAATAGAGACGTCAAGGCCGCCCGTGCTGATATGAGGGTTGCCAGCGTCATCAAGATTCACAGTGTATTCATGGCCGCCCGCTTTGATGCCGCTGATAGACCGGGCGTCCACTTCATCAAAAGCGTAATAGCCTTGGCCCGGAAGATAGACGCCGTTTCTCGACGCATGGAGCGTTTCGAGGCGGCGTTCCTCTTCCGGCACCCAGTAGCAAGCGCCGCCGTCCGTCTTGTCCGTCTTTAAGCGCTTGACGCCAGTAAAATTGCGCTCTCCGCCGCCCTCTGTGATTTTCAGGTTTTGGCTCATTTCTTGCCCTCCACGGCGATATGTGGCTTGCCCGTGCTGTCTACATAGATTGTAAACCCGACACCGGCGCGCGTGGTGCCAGATTGCGGCAACTGCACGTCAACATTGGCTTCAGAAAATCCGTACAGCCCGGCACGGGCGGCGGGGTAGCTGCCCAGCGTATCAATAGTAACTCCCGCTGTCCTGCTGGTTTCGTCTTCGGGCAGCCATGCGGCGCCGACCTGCAAGCGGTTTACACCGTTCACAGCGGCCTCTGCGCCGTTATTCCGGCGCATGATGATATTGTTACTCATGATATCGTGGTTTTCATTGTGTAGCGGATCACCGCATAAGCGCCCGCCTCGATGGTAACAGGCTCAGACAGTACAGTGCGGTCAAGTAAACACGTATGGCCGCCAAAGGACGTTCCGCCATTTGCGTTGGTCGTGTAAAGGGTTTGCTTATAGCCAATCTCGGCAATAGTGACAGGCGCGGAGCCGGTGTTGGTAATCATAAGGTCATAGTCCACGGCGGGGTTACCATCGTCGTCAAGGTAAACGTTTGTTACAATGGATGCAGACAGACCGGACGTGATTTGATTGGCAAGGTTATAGTCATCCTCGGTCGGTGCTGTCGATCCGGAGCCAACGCAAAAGCCCGCGCTTGAAACGCTCGTTTGCAGGGTAGTCGTGACGGAATAAGGGAACTGCGCCCCCGGAGAGGACGGGCCGACATAATAGGTCGTTCCGTTCGTATCCTTGACGGGCAGCAGCCCCTTGGCCGTGCCGCAGCGCTCAAAAATCATCGCCATAAAGTTTTTAAAGTTTTTTGTTCTCATAGTCTGTCCTCCTTATTCTGTCTTTGCACCTGTGGCGGAAAAGATCAGTTCGGATAATGCAAAAGCTGTAAGCGGTTCGGCGTGTGGATAATCCATCGCTCGCTGTGCTGTGGTGGCCTGTGCCAGTTCAGATAGCGCAAAAGCTCCGGTTCCGGCGGCGGCCGGTGACAGGGTTTGTCCTGTTGCCTCGCTGTAATAGCCGTGCAGTGTGCCGATAGCGTCCGCCATGTCAGACACACGGAATTTCTGCGCAAGCTGTGTTTTTTCTCTGATCTTGTCAGCAATAGCGGTCATATCTGTGTCTGTAACAATAACATGGATCATTCAATCTTCACCGTCCCATCTGTCACGCTGTAATCGTCAACGAAAACGATGCGTAAATCGCCGTCGTGGAATTCCAGCGCCGGGGTATATTCGATCTCGACCGTTGCGCCGTCTTCTGTCAGCGTGCCGGTTATGCTGTCCTGTGAGGGCTTCAGAATATAGCGCGTTCCGAGCCACGTTTCATCAAGCCACGGGATTTCAATATCATAGGGATAGCCAATCGGCCACCAATATTCGGCGCGGGAGATCGTGATATTGCCGTACTTGCTGACAACGGTAAGCAAGGCGCATTCCACCGACACAGCGGGCGTTATGGTCATTTTTGATGCAGCCTGCAAGCCGAAAGAGCAGTCTATTTGTTCAATAAATCCCTCGACAACGTGCGACTGGTCGGTGAAAACCATAACACGGTCTCCCGGCAAATAATCGCCGTTGTTGATCGCCTGGAACTCAGCCGAGACGCGCCGGAAATACGACGGGCCGAGCCGCGCGAGTATTTCGTCCACATTGTCATCATTGACAAGCGTAATGCCGGTGAAGTGCGTTTCGTGTGTCAGCGCTTCAGTCGGCACATCGGGATTTCTGATTCCGTGATTGAGCTGTGTCTGGATATAAACGTTACCGTCAGCCTCCACCCATGTATCTGTTGTCGCCGGTGTTCCTTGCTGGTAGCTGTAGGCTGTCACACTGATTCGTGTGATGTACTCAGCATATACAAGGTTCGGCTTGTGATAAACGCGCTCCATCGGAATAATTTTAGGCGTTTGCTGAACGGGTAGAATCTCGATCTTCTCCGAGAAAAAACTTTTGATGTAAGCGCCCAACACAAAACAAACCCATTGCAAACGGGTTTTGCAGCTCTGATAAGGCACGAGGCCGGTTAGTGTGGCGGACGCAAAGGACGAATCCAGCACATAGGAATCGGCGCCCAGCTCGTCGAAAATGTCAGCGATCACAGCAGCGGCGGGCTGCGCTTGGTACATGTGAGCGTCAAGCATCCGGCGCTCCAGCAACTTCAGGCTGGACTGAGCCTTGACGGTCACAGTGTTCTTGTCGGCTCGATCAGCATAAACAATCCAGTATTTTGCCCAAAGCTTGTCTGTATCATCATACAGCCATGCATACTGCATAGCGTCTATATCGTCCACCGTTACGACACTGACAGAAAATTCATTGATCGGGACTTCGCTTCCGCGCACATCAGCGGCGGGATCAAATTTCAAGTCACGAAGCTTTGTGTATGTTTTTTCACCAACAGTCAGTTTCATACTGCGCCTCCGGCCTTAAAAATATAGATCGTCGCCGCTGAACAACACGCGCTCCCAGCCGTAGGGTGTGTATTCAATGTACGTTCCGTGCGTGACCTTATGCAGCATACCGTCATCGTCAATGTAAAAATCAAGGTCTTGCCCCTCGGTTTTGACTTGATGCAGGTAGCCGTCATCGTCGATATAAAGCTTGACGATACCGCTCCACGGCAGCGGCGCTACAGGGTTATGGCCGCGCGTCACCACCTCATCAAGCGTCGCCTCTTTGCTCGGCTCGCTTGCTATGATCTCGAACCGAGTGCCTTTCCAGTAGTTGCCGTCCGTCATCTGTATCCAGACATCAGAAACGGATTCGACACGCCCGAAAAATTCAATGTCCGTTTTGTTGTACGGAAGTATGAAAGTGTGCCCCCCAACCGGGGCCGTCAGCGCGTCATAGATCGCGTAATAGTCCGGCTCGCTGCCGATAGGCACAGCAAGCGTCAGACTGTAACGCAGCCATGTACCGAGTACGTCATTAAAATATGACTTGTCCAGCATCAAGCCGGACAAGCCACTTGACGTTACTTTGGCGGTGCGCTCGATCTGACAGGGGTATTCCCAGCGTGCGCCATCAATCGAAAAACTCATGCGTAAGCTCCTCCCGTAGCGAGACGGACGCCAACGCGCTGCGTCTCCTCATCGTTGAGCTGGAAAACCACGCGGCCAAGCTCAGTGCGGTCAACCTGCAAAATAACGGTCGTGTTGCCGTTGCTGCCGGAAATGCTGCGCGGCGCTCCACTGCTGACCACGCGCCCGCCGTTGAAACTCGCGCCGATCTGGTCGTGCAAGTTGAAACTGCTGCTGATTGCGTCCGTAATGAGGTTCTCATTGTCCCGAATGCCCTTTGCAAACAGTTCCATCATATCCGGCGCATAGGTGTGGAAATTCGACAACGGGCCTTCTTTCGGTTCCGAGAAGCCGATAACATCTTTGATCTGCTGTGCGATACCGACGGCTTTGTCTTTCAGGTTTTGCAGCTTCTGGTTCAGGCCGTCGACAAAATTCCCGATCAGATCGCGGCCCCATTGTGCAGCACTACTGCCGAGGTTGCTGAAAATATTGCTGATCGATCCGGTCAGGTTTTTGATCTGCTCAGTTATTGCACCGACTTTTTCGCTGATGCCGTTTATAAAGCCGAGGATTAGATATTTGCCGAGTTCTGCCATAACGGTAGAGGGGCTATGGATTCCAAGGATGCCCTTGAATCCATCTATAATCCCCTGCCCTATTGCCTTGATAGCCTCCCACAGGAAGTTAGAAATGCCGTTCAGCCCCGCGACAATGCCATTGATAACATTGATGCCGAGATCGAGCCAATCGATTTCCTTAAACAGTTTCACTGCTGTCGCTCCAATGCTTTTCAGAAGGTTCGGAATCACATTGATAAGCGACTGCACTCCTATTTTGATCAGGTCGATAATGTCAGCGCCGAGAGTTTTCCAGTCGATTGCCTTAAGCCAATCTCGTGCCTCTTCGCCGATTTTTTTAAGCGTTTCCGGCACACTTTTTGCCAGTCCGGAAATGCCGTTTTTTATTCCGGTGATGATAGTTCCGCCGAGATTGATCCAGTTGACCGCAGTGATCACGTCGAAAATGGCTCGAATGATCTTGGGAAATTCCGCGATAAGCGTCGGGACCGCCTGGACAATTCCGGCAACAAGCTGAATGATCAGCTGGATGCCGCTTTCAAGTAGCTTCGGCGCGTTGTCGTTTATTAGTCCGGCAATATTGGAAACGATGGTCGGAACAGTCTCGATGAAGACCGGCAAATTCTGAATCAAAGCGTCAGCCAACGTCATAATCAGCTGCAAGCCGGCGTCCACAATATTCCCGAAGTTCTCGCGCAGCGAACCTGAGAATTGCATGATAGCGTTCATTGCTGCCGGGATAAGCTGCGGGAGATTTTCCTGGATCCCTTTGGTCAGCGTAGAGATCATGTCAATCGCTGATGTTGCGAGTTCCGGGAGCATCGTCATAATCCCCTGCCCAAGAGTGGATATAATCTGAATTGCAGCCGGTATGAGCTGCGGAAGAACCTGCATGATTCCATCCGAGATCTGCTTGATTATTTGAGTTGCTGACGACAGCAATTCTGGGAAGCCGGAAACGAGTGACGCCACAAGCGTTGTAACGATCTGAATGCCAGCAGGGATAAGTTTCGGGAGGTTCTGGATTATGGCAGAGCCAAAAGAAGTCAGCAAACTCGTCGCGGCGTTCAAGACATTCGGAAGTGCCGAGAAGATAAGCTCGACGCCCTGATTGATGACAGGGCCAAGAGCATTCAAGGCGCCCTGTAGCCCGTCCTCTTTGAACGCTGTTCCGAGCTCAGAAACGGCTGACGTGCCAAACTTAACAAAGTTACGCAGCGTAGGTGTCAGGCTGTCGGATATTGCGATCTTTGCTCCTTCAAGCGCTGACTGAAACAGGGTCATATCGCCGGCAAGGTTGTCAAGCTGTGTTGCCGCCATCTGTGCGGCCGCGCCTTGCGCGTCAAGGATTGCTGCGCCGATCTTGTTCCAGTCCTGGCCCACCGCATTGAGCAGCGCTTCGGCAGAAGCAACATCGCGGACATTGAAGATGTCGGAAATAGCCTGTATCTTTTCCTCCTGCGTGAGGGTGGACATGGCTCTATTCAAATCCCCGAAGATTTCCTCAAGGGATTTCATTTCCCCGTTGGCATCAAAGACAGACACGCCGAGCGCCTCAAACGCTTCCCGTCCTTCCTTTGTCGGTGAGGACAGTTTCAGCAGCATGTTCCGCATGTGCGTGCCGGCTTCGCTGCCTTTCACGCCAGCGTTTGCCATGGCTGTCAATGCAATCTCGAGTTCCTGCAGTCCATCAACTGAAGTTGTGGTTCCATTTGCCAAGGTAACAAGACCGCCGTTCAGCTCTTGCGCAAGACCGCCGACCACGAGGAAAGCATCACCGAGTTGTTCAACTGACGTATTGCCAGTCGATGCCGCTTTCGCCATCTCATCGACCATCTGCGTTGTGCGCCCCGCATTGATGCCAAACGCTGTTTGAGCGTCGGTCACCATATCCGAGGCTCTGGCAAGGTCAAAGTTACCGGCAGCGGCAAGGGAGAGCACATTCGGCAGCATATCCATGCTCTGCTGCACGTCATACCCGGCGAGGGCCATATAGTTTAGAGCCTCGGCGGCTTGCGTTGCTGAAAAGGCTGTATTGGCACCAAGGAATTGTGCAAAATCTCGGAGATTGCCTTCAAAGTGTCCGAACGACGTCTCGGCAGTCCCTGTGCTCTGCACGAGCTCCTCAACGGTCTTGCCCATGGTCGCGGCGACTTGGGACATAGCGGTGTCAAACTGCACACCGGCATTAACAGACGTTTTACCAAAAGCGACGACAGCGGTACCAGCGGCCGCAAGCACGGCGCCGGCCACTTTAACGCCTGTTTTCAGTGCGTTTCCAATTCCGCTGCCTGCGCTTGTGGCGCTACCCTTTGCCTCGGCAAGCCCTCTTTCATATTCACTTGAATCTAAGGATAACTTGGCAAATAGATCAAAAACGCTGAACGCCATGCTTGCCACCTCTCATCCGTTTCCAGATATCGTCTGCTATTTCTCGGCAATCCCGAGTGTCCTCCGCCTTCTCCGGCTCTTTTCGCGGCTGCGCCAGCTCGATCCATCGTTTTGCGAGGATTGATCCAATATCCACCACACCGACGCCGGGAATGACAGTTTTTGAGGTGTTCTCGGCAATCAGCTTCAGCGCATCTGTCGTATAGATGTGCCGCAGTCTATCCTCAGCCTCTTGCCATTCCCGGGCTTGCGCGTAATGTAAAAAGTGCTTTATTTGCCGCCGTCCGCGGTATTCTCCGTAGCAGAGCCAGAAGAGCCGTTGTCGTTCTGCTGACTCTGCGAAGTAAAAAGCGCCTTGACCTCCGGGCGAGAAAACAGGCCGAGCACTTTCAAGAAGAAAGCACCGGGAGCCGGAACGTGGTATTCCTCAACAGGCGTTTCCTCCAGCGCCGCGAGGATGGAGATACAGGCTGTCTTGTGATTCTTGATGGCCGGTTTAACGGCCTTGAGCGGAGCAACGCCGGAGTTGATGATCTTCTGCAATTCCGGATCCGAGAAAATCTCCGCGGCCGGTTCCATCATGTCGGCCAGAAAGTCCAGCCGCTCTTCGTTGGTCCTATCCATGTGTTAGCCCTCCGTTACGATCACTGTGCAGGTGTCGTTATAGGTCACACCGTCAACCGTGATCGATGCGGTTACGATGCAATTGCCAGTGGCGACGCCTGTTACTGTTCCGTCGGACACGGTCGCCACATCTGTATTGCTGCTGCTCCACGTGATCTCCGCGTCGATAGGATATCTATAGCCGTGAAGCACAACGGTGCCGCCCTCAGCTACGGTCGCCCGGTGCTGTTCGAGCTGAACCTCAGGCTGAACGCCTGCGCCGTCCTCGGGCGGGATATCATAGAATTCCATCGGCATCTTGTCCTGATCGTTGATGGACACATGGCCGGTGATCGTCTGCTGATTGGTGCCCTTGCCGTTTTTGCTGCTCTTGATGTTGAGACCGCCCGTGGAAATAGCATTTTTTAAGCACACGGCATACGCGCCACCGTTGGCTTTATCGCCCACCCACCAGAGATCCTTGAAGTCCGTCAGCTTCACATTGCGGCGCGGGACAATCTTGGTCACGCCATTGTCAAGCGTGGTCTTGTCGGCGGCGCCGAGCGCCCAAACGGTATTCGCAGCGTTGAACTTGATGGAGGAAAAGCCCATAGCGCAGTTCCAACCGTCCAGGTGCTTGAACTCCATCACGTTGTTCGGCACATTATCCACATCCTCACCGTAGTCACTGTACTGCGGCTCGCAGGTCGGGTTGATGCCGCCGGTGGTCGTGGCAATGATGTCAGCGTCACTCGGGGTCTTGTAGGGATTCTCCGGGTCGAAATTGCTCAGAAGTACACCGGCGTCGACCTGAAGAGCGTCCATCGCGTCAGCCGCGATACGGGTAAAGCGTCCCATATGATTCTCCTTTCAATGTGCAAAAAGGACGGCAGATGCCGTCCTTTAGGTTGATGTTAAAAAATGTGCGTTGATATTGAGAATGACGCGCCTCCATCCGGTTTCGGCCGGGGCCTCGTCATTTGTAAATGGGTTCCCGGCCGTTATCCAGAGATAGCCGCCGTCAATAGGCTCACGGTAGCCATGGTTGATAAACGCCCGGATTTCCCGCGCTTTGGCATCAATGTCTGTCCAGGAATCAGACCGCTGGAAAAGTGAGGCCGTCAAAGCGACGGGTTCAGAGTAATCCCCCGAACGGAATTCGTATTCGATACGCCTTGTATCAAATCCAAGCTCTTTCGCGGTATCCTCATCGATATCGCTTTGCTCATTGATCGCCGGCCAGTCGAAAGAGGACCAGAAGGTGTGTATTGCTTGGCGTTTTGTCATGCTCCACACCTCATTCCTCGGATTTTTGAGGCTTCCACTCTTCCGCAGTCACCTGACGCATATCAAGCGTCGCGGTCGAGGGTGTAGCGTTATCGTCGCCATCCGACTTGACAAGAAAGACCTTTCCATCGCGGACCCGCTTGCACACATCGAACGGCTGCAGATTGACGGCGCGCGATGTTGTGATCGTGTATGAGCCGGTCACGCTCTGAACAGTGCCGACGCGGACAGTTGTGGACTTATTTGGCACAGCCGCGGCCTTGAATTCCTCGCCATCGGCCCACTCTCGCACAATACCGCCATTTCCGTCGAGCCCGCTTTGCTTGCCCATCATGACAAAGGGCTCCATTTTATCATCAAGCAGGCTCATCAGATTTTCCTCCAAGCGTTTAGCTTCGCGGCAAAGGCACTTTTCCAACTTGTGCCTCCCCCGCTGCCGGCCCCTGTGTAAGAACTCCCCTTTGAATATGAATAGCCACCAAAGCTCTCAGCCATATACGGTGACATGGAGGCTGCGTCAGGCGCCTCATACTTCGCCCGCCATTCTGCGATCTCTGTCGCAAGTTTAATGACAGATGCGGGAACGGCCATCGCCCACACAGCGCCGTCGAAGGTTTCTCCGACCGTCTGTGTGTCTGGATATTTGTGTACCCCGTCAGCAAACACCGAGCCTGTGACTCGGAAATACTGTCCATCCAACAGGCCGATTGCAACGCCGTTGCAGTACACGTCTCCATTGGCGGCAAGCGTGATTCGCCCAAAATAGTGTTCACGGTCAAACCAATTTCGAAGCTCTTGGCAGACCTCGGTCAGTTCGATCTCCATGTCACCACTCCTTTACTGGATATACTGCGCCATCACAAAACCGCCGCCTGCAACGGCTTTCCATCCGTTGGGCGCTTCCAAACTACTGTCAAGGGTGATCTGCTCGCCATCCTGCAAAATGCGCAGAACGGGCGCATTGAGCGCCGGGCTTTTGCGGAGGTTGAGACCCGGCGCAGAATGCACAATTGCTGTCACTGCTGACAATTCAACGGCGGTGTTCTTCTTAGACCGCGCCATGATCAGCCGTTGGCAATGGTTCCTTTGACCACTCCGTTCGCGTACTCTACGAGGAACTGAATGCCGGACATGACCAGAGACTCGATCTGGGCGCGCTCCTCGGTCTGGTAGCCGCTCTTGATGCCAACATAGCCGGTCCGATCGGCAGTCATGGTGAATGCCTTCATGGCATCAGCGGTCACAGGGATATAGTACATGATCAGGTTTTCCTTGGCCGTGCTGTACACGGCATTGGCAGGAACACGGCTGTTCATGATGACCGTACCCATACCGAGGAAGTTCTCGACGTAGGAGAAGCCGAATGCGGTCTGCGCCGTGATGTTGGCAGCGGCAAGATAGTCTGCAATTGTCAGCGGGTGGATGAAGTGGACGATGTCCGCGCTGTCGTTCTCGAACAGAACCTGCAGGTTGCCCCAGGTCTTGGCGATAACCGCCTGCAGTGTGCTGCCGGTTACGGCAGTGCCGACGGCGGGCACATATCCGTCCTGGCCCTCGGTGCCGCTCGCAGGCTGCACGATGCCGGTCAGATAGGTGAAGAAGTCCGCGCGGATGCCGTTCTGCACGTCAGCCAGCAGTTTCTTATCGGTCTCGCGCACGGCCTCGTCATAGCCGGATTTAAGGATCGCTTCGGCGGTGGCAGCCTTGCGCCATTTCTTCAGCGTGATGTCGCCGACAGGAACCTTGTCCCGCTTGTACTGGGACAGGGGGATAATTTCACCCTCGGGAACGATGCCGCTCTGCAGCGTGCCGGTGGTGACGTAGTAGTAGAGCTTGGTGCCGTCGATCATGGGGATCTTCCGGGTTACACCGAGGACCTCGATCAGCTTCTGGAGGGACGCACCGGTAAAGCGGCGGACGAAGTCGATCTCGCGCGCCTTGCTCATCTGCTGGGTGGTGATAACGTTGGTTTCGGGGGTAGTGACTACATTAGCCATTTTTCGGCTCCTTTCTTATTTACATGCCGCCGAACAGGTCAAGGTTCTGCGCAATAGCGGTTTGCCGCTCTGCGTCGTCCTTAATAGCCATGATCTGGTCGGCAGTCATTCTGCCCGCGCCCGCATTGACGGGCGGCGTGGCAGTGCTTGCGCCTCTGGTTTCGGTGGTCTGAACATAGTCAGCCCATTCCTCTTTGAGGCCCTTCAAAATAGCGGCTTTTTCCTTTGCCGCGCCCTTCTCGTCAAGCTCCATCTTGTCGAAGTCGTGGTACTTGACGGCCTTGGCAATTCCGGCGTCGGAAAGTCCGGCGTCCTTGGCGATTTCGCGCAGCACAGCGCGTTTTGCATCCAATGCCTTTTCCTTTTCGACCCCGGCCTTGTAGGCAGCGAAGTCCTGCTTCTCCTTTTCCCACTTGGCCTTGAAATCGTCGCCGGTGTTTGCCTTGAGCGCGTCAAGCTCTTTCTTCGCGTCCGCCAGTGTCTCGGCGTCCTTCTTGAGGGTGTCGCGCTCTTCCTTGATACTGTCGAGGTCTGCGCTGTGTCTCGCGCAAATATCCTCGGCGGCAGCGTCCAGGTCATCAACAGGCATGTTGTGGCTGGACAGAATCGCTTTGATCTGCTTGATAGAAAATGCCATAACGTAAATCTCCTTTGTCTCGGTGGGCTGTGTCTCGCCCATTCGATTTATTTATAAAAGCCGCTGTGTCTCGCGGTTTTTACCTTGATAACGAGCGAGGCGCCAGTTTTTCCGTTCCAGGCGCCCCGCTTAACAATGTTAAATACACATACAAAAAAGCAACTATCCTGAAAAACCGGACAGTTGCTATTTCTTCAATTCATTTTCAGCGATCTGTTTGAACTGTTTGACATGGTCGCCAATGCCATTCTTTATCATGTGGATCGGCTTCATGCCGCGCGTGGTATGCCACTCGCCGTGTCTATCCTGATAGTGCCACGGCGTCTTTCGGCCTCTTCCATTGTCGGCGTGTATGCCGGTTCCGTATTCATGATAGATTGCCTTCTCGTCGTTCGTTCCAACATAGACAGCGCTCTCGCCCTCAGCAACCTGGTGACTGATGCTATTGCGCATTGCACCAGTGTCAACACGGCTGGTCGCCGTGATGACTTGTTTGACATAGCTGACGCCCTGCTGTCCCCACGCTTCGAGGATGCGCTCCTTGATCTCTTCCATTTCTTTGAGCACTTCGTCGCTATGGTCTTCAACTCGGATAGTAAAATTAGCCATAGAAGTTAAAGGCAATCTCGGGGCTCTCGGCGTTTACCCATTCAGCCCAGCAAAACAGGTTTTCCCACTCTTCCGGGATGTCTTCCCCACTAAGGAATAGCTGCTCAAACTCGTCTGCTCTTTCAGACGGGATCAGCCATCCCATCATATTTTCCCCATCCATCTCGGCTGTGGAAAACTCATGTCCGTCGCCGGCGTCTGCGAAAAAAACGCAACCGCGTGTTGCTGCAGCATCCTGGATTAGTGAGAAGAACCGCTCAAATCTTGATCCTTCTTGCGTTCTTAACCCTCTCATTTTCCACGCCCACTTTCATGATGGTTATGAACTCTCCAGCCGGTTTTGTTATCACGACGTCTTCCCCCTTAATATGGAAGAATACTTCAACAGTCTGCCCTCGCCACTGCCCACGTCTTACCTCGCTTCGGTTTTCTCTAATGTCTCTTATTATCGACTTTAACTTGTCCCTGTCTTCGGTACTCTTTGGGTCAAGACCATAGTCAGCAGCGTGTTTCCCGGCTTTCTTTCCAAACTGAGAATCCTTGAATTTGATCGGAGCATTTGCGCCATTAAGGTCGCTTCGGCGCTGCCTCGCATCTGCTTTCAATTTTTCCCATGCCTCGGGCTTATTATATTTCGTGTCGCGGAACTCTTCAAGCTTTTTCGGAGCTCTTTTCCCAAGGAGCTGCTGATACTCCTTAAACTGCTGTCTATCCGACTGTGAATCGGGGATTGGCTTGGACTGCTGCCACTCTTCAAAGGTCATATCGTGCATTTTGGGAGAAGACTTCACCGTATCGCTCTCGAAGCCCTTGACCCACGCCAGAAGAGTACAGCGACAGTTCCAGATTTCCCGCTGTGGAGCATCACTCGATCCGGTGCAGTCGCCCGGATAATAAATCGTATATCCGTCAGGTGTATAAAATGGTTCGTCCACGGTCGTGCGCTGACCATGCATCTGACGATGAGCGTGACGTGTGCGGTCATCAAGCGTTGCTTCCCATTCTATCGTGAGGTCAACGCCCATTCTCTTCGCCCTTCGATAGCTCTCATATCGGCCAGCATTCTGTGCACTCGTAGTCATCGTTCGGGCATATCGGACAGATGCATTATACCCCATCTCAGCAACACCACGCAGCCGCTCGGCAACCTTGTGTGGAGATTCGCCCTGGAGAATCCCTTGTAAAACAGCGCTCTGGATTTTCTGCTTGTCCCATTGCATGGTTTTGTTGGCTGCTATCTCCGCAGCCTTTTTCGCGCTCGGGGGTGGCATGAGTTGCCGCGTATCCTTTACGAGATATTCGGCCGCGTCATGGTTGTATAGGACAAAGCTCGTGTCGATTCGGCCGTCATACTCGATCTGATAGGTGGCATAGTTCGCGTTGAGGGCATAAACGTCGGGCATCCGCTCACCAGCAATTTTGAGGGCAATGTTCCTCGCATTTTCCATATCCGCAGCGAGAACGTCTTTCATCTGCTCCCATCGCTTACCCATTGCCTCATGACGAAAGCGCCAGTTATTATAGTCATCCTTTGTGATCTTCCCAGCGTCCAGCAATGCTTTCTGTTTAGCCTCGCCCGCCTTGAATTGCTCCATGTAATCCTGGAACTTCTTTTGCATGCTCCTGGACGCCTTGGCATATTCATCAGCGATACGGTTTTCCAGATCGTTGAGCATTTTGTCGGTCAGAATGTGGCCTTGATCGGGCATTCAGCAACAGCTCCTTGCGCACGGTCTTACTCGGTGCGGCACATTTGAGTATTTGGGAATCGTGTTCCTGACAGGTTTCCAGTGTTGTTTCCTCTCTGTTCTTTCGATGGCCTTCACATATTCAGCCAGTTCATCGACCACATAAGGGAAAATGCTGTTAATAGTTTCTACAACAGTCGATGCTATTTCAGCAAGTTTATCGCATATTCTCTGGACAGCCTCAATCAGCTCTGTTCTCTGTTCCGGAGTTATTACCTCCAAGATCGCTATTGCTTCCGCTTCCGTCATTTTTCTTCTCCATTTCTTTCAGCCGCGCTTCTGCAGCCCGAAGCCGTTCGGCGTCGGCGGCGTCCTTCTGCTGGATCATATCCTCATACATGTCAATGTCGCCGTTGATGGTCAGGAGCTTCTTGGTAATGTAGTCCTCAGTCATATACTCGGCCTGCATGATGATTGCCTGCGTCTCTTCCAGCTTGTTCACGAAGCGGTTGCGCTCATAGCTCGGCTCATCGTCAATTCCAGCAAGCGTGAGAATCCCGATGATGAACTCCGTGACCTGCGGCTCAATCTCCATATCGCACTTGAGGTCAAGATCAGCTTGAGACAAGAGAACGCCCGTCGCGGTCTGACCGGCGGCAGCAGCGGCTTTGTAGTCGAAAGACTGGAAATCTTCGTTCAGGCCATCCTTGAGTTCGGAGATTGTGGCCTTCGTGGATTCTATCGGCGCGTCAATGCTGTGTGCTTCTGCATCAACGCCGCCGTCTCCGTCCACATGGGCAACATGTACCGTCTTAAGGCGTTCGATGAATTTGGCATCATCCAGATCGTCCATGCCCTGGGCGTTCTTGATGACCCAATAGATCAACGCGCCCTCGCTTGTGTTGTTCACCATGCCGGAACGGGCAATGTCCAATGCGTCAATAGTGTTCCTCTGGCCGTTCAGAGATGACTTGTGCTCTTCATTGGCGTAGATTGGGACAATCGGGAAACCGTCATAGTTGCCGCCGCCGATAACCTGTTCGCCCTCCGCTACGGAGCGGCGCACAATTATCTTGTACGGCCTTTTAGGGTGCAGGATTGTCAGCTCTTCCCCGGAACGATGAATATACTCGCTATAGCCGTCCAGTTCAAACAACGTCACACGCAGCGGCTTGTCCGGTGCAAGACGCCAATAGCGAATCCCTGCCATGATCAGTCCGGTTTCCTCGCCGGGCAGCGCCTTGAATTCACAGAAGCGAAACACTTCAAGATGGTCGTTGTTCCAGAATCCATAGGCTTCACCGGCAGTTCTCGCGTAGAGCGTGGCCTGCATGACGCGCCTGTCAAAGAGCTTGCCGACTTTCTTTTTGGTGTCCTTTTCAGAGAACCGGACGCCGTTCCCGAGAAGGTACGCAATCTCCTGATTGACCACACGCTTGTAAATCTTGCTTGCGATCTTGTGATTTGCAGTCCACATATCAACGTGAGCACGGCCAGCCATGTCATACAGGATCTTCTCATACCGGTTGATTGTCGGGTTTTCGCCATCATAGTATTTTTGCGCGTCAAGGGCGAAGCGAACACGCGGGTCTGCCTGGTGCTCCTGAATGGCGCTTAAGATAAACTGCTTTCGGAGCGCTTCATCCTCTCCGCAACGCTGAAAGTCCTCATATGTCAGCAATTCCGCTCACTCTCCCTTCATCTCAAAATAGATGTGTATTTTCGCTTGACCATACAGATTCGCTTTGTCTTAACGAAATAACGAGTTGCGTCCATGGCATGGTCATTGACCTTGACTGGTTTGTCCTCTTTCTCTTTTTCGTCCCAGACATAGCCCTCGGCCTCTTTGCGCCACGCGGTCAAAAGGCGGCTGATCTTGATTTTCCCAGTCTTCAGGGCCGTGGCCGTCTCTCGGATGCCATCAAGTACAGCATTGTCTGCCGGGATGACCTTGTACCTACCATTGCGCTTGCGCAGCAGGGCAATGAAAGACGCTGCAGACGGGTCAATGATCGTCTCGATGGCCCGCCCCGGCGTTATATCCGCAAAGGTGCTGTCCAGATCAGCAGCATATTCTTCATCCGTTTTCTGTACGCCGGTGTCCCGCCCGGAATAGTAATACTCACGGATTGCCCACCATACGTCGCCGTATTTTCCCCAAAGGAGCGCGGCAAAGGCGTTCTGAGTACCATAGTCGATGGAAAGGCAGTATTTCTCCGCTTCTCCCTCCGGCGCATCTCCTATCGCCTCCTGGAACATGGAGAAAACAAGCCCCTGGGCAAGCACCCAGAGGCCGAGGATAAAGCGCTCATACCAGACGCCGGTATACATGCGCTTGTATCTTTCTTTGACACGCTCGGAAAGGCTCAGGTTATCATCCATTGTGAAATGGAGATACAGCAGGCCCTTTTCCTTGGCCTTGTCGATCCAGTTCACTTTGAACCAATGCGACGGATATTCCGGATTGCAGTTGAACCACATCGTCGAACCGTCAACACTGCAGCGTCCTGTTGCTTGGTTGACAAAACTCTCCGGCATGAGTGCAACTTCGTCCAGAAATACGCCTGCGAGCGTAATACCTTGAATCAGGTCCTGACTTCTCTCGTCCTTGCCACCGAAGATATAGAAATAATTCTCGACCGAGCCCCGGGATATGATGACAAGGTTATCACTGCGCTTTTCCTCGCAGTGGTACCCTCGCCCATAGAGCATAATTTTAAGCCAAAAGAGAACGTTGCGGCGGAAACTGCCGACGGTTTTCCCGCACATGGCAAAGCTCTCCCCATTGAACGTGGACATTGCCCATAGGACGAAGGACAGGGACATGGAAAGCGTCTTGCCGCTTCTTATCGCGCCATCCGCAATGATGCCGTCCGCATCTCTGACCGGGCTTCCAGGCGTCCACCAGTTCAGGACTTTTCGCTGCTTCTTGCTGAACGGCTTGAACTTGAATACAGGCTTACCCTTCTTCATCCGCCCAGTCCTCCGCAGCAGTACCGCTCAGCGCCTCAAGGAATCCGTCGTCTTCTGGCTCTTCATCCTCGTGAGAATTGTATTGCAGATCAATCCGTTCCTTAGCCAGAATTGATCCGGCGTCAAGGCCGTACAGTTTTCCGAGTGTGGCCAGCGCCCGCACAAGAGATTCAAAATCGGTTGTGATGGATGATCTCAGCGGGATCTTCTTTTTCACGCCGCCGTCAAGCTCGATCTCTTTGACCTTCACCGTCTCGCGCACGATTCGGGTACCGGCACCGTTCGGATACTCGCTGATATCACTGAGCATCTTCTTGTATAGGCCGCGGGCTGCCTTTGCCTGCATATCTGTGAGCTCGGCCAGAAGGTCGGATTCTTTTTCGGCTATTTTCTGTACGACTTTTGTACGAGTTTCGTCCGAAATTTCCTGCTGCAGTTCGCCCCAGCCCTCACGCTTTGCCTTGCTCGCTATCGTGGTCTTGGGGATACCGTATTTCTGGGCGAGCTTTCCGTAAGACGTACCGCCGCGGAGGTATTCTGCTTTGATCTTCTTCCAGTTCGGAGCATTCGCTTTCTCAGCCACATCACCACCTCATTTACTTGGATTGCCACTGAGAGCAGTTGCAACGGGTCTGCCTTGCGTTCTCTGGTGCAGGGCATATTCCACGTTGGTTAAGCAGAAAGGCGCAAGGGAAGCCGTTCTCGGTCTCCCCAGCGCCCTTGTTCGGTTTATACACTCTTGTAGATGGCAGCGCGGGAATACCCGGTGACGCCATCCGTCATCATGGCGAGAAATTCATCACGGGAGAAATCAGAGAGGCGGAAGATCTCTTCCGGCCTCATGCCGAGCTGCTTGGAGATCTCCTGCACGGTCTTCCCCTCGTCGATCAGCCGTTTCACGATAGCCTTCATCGGCTCCAGCAGGTGAGTACCGCGCGCACGGTTGTGCGTGATGGTGCCATAGATATCATCGGCCTCGTTCTCATGGTTGACGATCACCACGGGCACCTTGCCGCCGAGTTTGGACAACAGCGGCTCCCGTCCGGATACCGTCCAGCGGTGAAAGCCGTCGATGATCGTATAGTCTGGCCGTACCACGATGGGCAGCGTCCAGCCGTTCGTGAGTATCGACTGCACCAGCAGCTGCAGGTTTTCTTCTGAGACCTTGTTCGGGTTGTAGTCATTTGCGTGGAGCATCGAGCGATCCACCCACTGCAGGGAGGCAAGCGGGCCGAACACATCAACCTCTGTCATGCCTGTTCACCTCCCTTCTTCAGGGAAGTTGCACGGCTGAGGTCTGCATACTCCTTGTAGACCGTCGTGTAGAGTGCCCGGAGGGACCGGAGCTTCGGATCGCCGGCTATGATAGCATCGTGCATGATGCGGAAATGCTCATTGGTCATCACGGCGCTGTTCCGGATGTAGAACGCCCGGTATGCCCGATGTACCGTTTTCATGCTGGCTATGCTGAAATACTTGTCGGCCTCGGTGAAGAGCATCTTCTTACACTCTGCCTTGTAGTCTTTCAGAGGGGCGCTGCCCTCCAGCTCCCGGCGCTTCCTGGTCCGGCGCTTGAACATCTCACTGTCCCAGTACAGGAGAGTGAGATAGGCGTTCGGCTCGCGCTTCTCCACCTGCTGCCAGAGTTGAGGATCTGTCTCGGCGATCCAGCGCAGGCCGGCAATACCCTCGGAGCCGAAGAAATTGCAAAGCCGGAGCTGCCGCCTTGGCACTCCGACCTGAAACAGATGTATGTATGCGTCCGGGAAGTCCAGATTGTGCTCCTTGATGTAGAGCCAGATGTCTTTATCCCGCCAGTCATAGATAGGGTACTGGCAGTTCTTCCCGGTGATCCCGCCCTTGCCGAGAGTAATCTTTGCCAGGAGCGCCGCCCGCTGGATGGATTCGGAGCCTCGCAGGCCAACGATCTGGATGCCGTCGCGGGAGATCGTCTGGCAGAACTCCTGATAGTTCATCTCGCCGGGATAAGTGAGATAGGGGCTGCGCGTGATCGCAAAGGGAGGCGGCTGCCTGACCCAGCAATCCTCTTTCCCAGGCTCCCAGGTAATCCACGATTCCGTGGACTGCAGGTAGTTCAGGATGCTGGATTGCTTCACCGGCAGGCAATACCATCGGAATTCAGCGCCGACGGCGAGGAACCGTTTTCGCCACCGAATCGCCATCTGATACATGCTGTCGTAGATGGCCTCCTCGTCAATGAAGATCACCGTGAGCTGCTGGGCGTCGATCTTCCCCTCCTGGATGAGGCTGTAGGTCAGATGTGCCATGCACAGGCTGTCTTTGCCTGCGGAAAAGCTCATGTAGACCGGGACGCCATTGGAAAACACATTCGTGAGGCGCTGCCGGGCAGCAGTCACGACGTCGATCGTTCCCTCTACCCGTTTTACAGCCATATCTTCTCACCGCATTTCGGGCAGACAAGGAAACGCCGTTGCAACGCATTTCCTGACGTTTCCTCGGGCTTTTCGGGAAGGCCTGTTACAATATCGGTCTGAGGCGCTGGGGCCGTTCCCGGTGATTCCAGAGGCCGTGGAGGGGCCGCCGGGGCAATTCTTTCGGCGGACGCTTCAAATTTGGCGTCCTCCTGCGCGTACCGTGCCGCCGCCTTCTCCATGTTGGCCTTTGAGCTATCATCCAAAAGGCCATAGCCACCCATGAAGTCATCCGCATCGTCCGGCTCGAAGGTGAGCGTTTCCAGAAGATCAGCATCATAGCCGGGGATATCGAAGTCTTTCATTGCGCCGAGCTCAGCGATGATTCCCTCGATGGTGTCCAGATTGTCCACACCGAGGGAGTACACCTTGTTGTCAGCCATCATCATCTTGAGCTTGTCGCTCTCGGACATTCCGGTCTTGATGAAGCAGGCAGCCTCGGTCATGCCCTGAGCTTTCATGGCCTCATAGAGTCCATTGCCGATCAGGATGGTTTTGCTCTCGTCACAGACGATGGCCTTGGTCTGGCCGAATTTTTCCACCGAGCGCCGATATTCCTCCAACTGCTTTGCGGAGTGGAGGCGCACGTTCCGCGGATTCGGCTTCAGCTCAGACAGCGGAATCATGGTGATGTTCATGCGCCCACCTCCTCCAGGAAGCGGCGCGCGCTCGGAATCTTCTTGGCAGCGTCCAGGACAATGGACGGGTCGATCTCATAGATCTCCCGATAGCCCTTCATGATATCCTCGCTGCAGAACTCTCGCTCCGGCCAGGCGTGTGTCCCCTGTACCCACCCGTCTTTCCAGCCGTATATGGGCGGCAGTGGAAGGCCGTTGTAATGGATGTAGCCAAGCAGGGCTTCGTGAGGCCATGCCCGGAGGGGAGAAAAGCGAACCTCGCCGCTGCTCTTCCGGATATATCCGTCAGGGCCACAGAAATTTCCGTCAATCGACCGGTGCCCCATGAGCAGGAGATCCAGATGATTCTCGAAGAACATCTGAGTAAAAGGCCCTCGCTGGCTGATTTGATGCCATCTCTGCCCAAGGGCGCCCTCAGCGAAGATCAGATTCTGATGGTGGTACAGCCAATCAAGACCATATCCGGTATGCATCATCTGGACGCCAGCGGGCTTGTGCTCCTTGACCCATGCCACGAAAGCCGGGTAATCCAGATCGCAGTAAGCAAAATAGCCGGTAGTGATACCGGCCTTTTCACAGAGATTGGCAAGGACAATACTGTCCTTACCTGCGCTGTAGGCATAAGCTGCCCTTTTGCCGTCCGTCGCTCGCCGGATCTCCGACAGGGACTCATCGGCGTAGTCTTTAACTTCATCCGGGGAGATCAGTTCCTCAATGTGCGCCACAGCATACAGCCAATCCTCATTTCGGCTGGACTGTTTTCGGCCGAGAACCTGTTTCATGACCGCACCGCCTTTTTCTCGCAGGCGTTCCAGATCAGCGCAACCAGGATGCCGGCGGCAACAAAATAGATGCGCACCGAGGCCATGAGCGTCCACATGCCCATGACGCCCAGAGGAATCAAAATGCTCCATCCGGCGATCAGCGCCGTATTGATTGCAAGTCCCAGCTTTTTCCCGAAAGCGATATAGATGCTGTACATAGAAGAGGACAGGGTGGATGTGCCGATGATTGTGATCAGCACGGCCTTGACGATATTGAGTGTCGGCGTGAACTGCGTCCACGCGAGAGGAAAGACAATCGCCATATACAGGCCGAAGAATACCCCGCCCATGGTAAAGGCTCGCTTTACGTTTACTTTGGCAGTTCCGTCCTCGTTCCGGTCGTTGTAATCCAGGATCTCAAAGAAGTACGGATAGGTGAAAGGACCGGGGAGAAGCAAGATCGCTTTCCATATTCCGGTTTTCATCGGCTCCGGCTCCAGACCGAGACCGATATGATTCACGGTGCCCTTGGTGTAGATCAGTGCAGCCGCGGTGACGCCGGCAGCCATCAAATAGACGATGATCCAGCCGAAGCCGTCAGTCAGCACATTTCGTATCATGCCGAAGCGCAACAGGATAATCAGGAAGAATACTGCGAGTGCATAGGCCACATACTTGCCGAAGTCCGGTCCGAGTACGGTGTCAGAGAAAACCGTCTGCATACCGTTCATGCTGAGCCATGCCTGGAATATGCACATGATCGCGCAGACAGTTTCCATTACCCTTGACCGGAATACCTCCCGCACTTTCGGGATCTTACAGGCCACCGTTCCGAAAAGGATGCAGGCCACGGTGTTGCCGAGTACCCAGATCAGCGACGGGATAATCCCGTAGGTCAGCGTCATGGTAACGCCGTTCATCAGAGAGCCGATACCCGCCCATGTGGCGGCAATGCTCAGCGCGTAGTAGATCTGCGGATTGCTGGTAAAGCGTTGTTTCAGTGTCATTGTGACACCCTCCTTTGAAGCTCGCCTTTCGGCGGCAGTATTCAAAGGAGCTATGCCGTGATGATTTCCTCCTCCCGAAAATAATTGAAGCACCGCTGCGGCGAACAGCGATGCTTCGGTGCTTGATACGGATTTTGCGATTGTAACGATATCAGATTCTTAGAGCGATATCAAGTGACACCGCGTTACATTGCGTTACATTGCGTTGCAACCTAATTTCTGGCTCTTCTATAGGCTTCCGGCTCTTGGGCTATATTCCACATGGTCAGCGGCGATCTTTCGCCTATAGCGTCTTCCAAGGCCTCTGCAATACCACACTGATCGCAGATCTGTACAGCCACCCGGCGGCTCAGTGCGTTTCGGATGGGATCAGCGTTCATACGGTAATGACCACAGCGTGGACAGGGAAAATGCCCCTCGCGCTGGATCTCCGAAAACTGCTCAATCATTTGCCTGGTGGCCTCGGCAACGACCTCCTCATAGCTCATCTGCCCAGCGCGCTTCATGGCCTCGGACGCTGCCCGCGTCTCCTCAGGCGTCCAGTCTCTGCTCATTCTCAGTCCTCCGATGTGTCAATGTTCAAGCAAAGCCCGTCCGGGGTGAGGTCAAAGCTGTCAACCTCGAAGTCTGCCCACTCGCTTTCCATGGCGTCCCTCATACTTCCGGTGAAGACCTCTTCCTCCACTTTCTCGTTCATGTCATAGATACTGACATCCACCGATTCGTCAGTGCATAGGCCGCAAAAATCATAAACAGGCATCTTTTTTCCTTTCTCCCCGTAAAGCCGGTAGGTCAGCTGTCTCTTAATAGTCCAGGATGTAGCTCGCTGTGGGGAAGTAAACCCACCGCGCCGTAATCGTTCCCTTTCTGTCGGTCTCGCGCTGCCAGCGTTTTCCGGCTCTCAGGGCCTCGGTCTCGCTCTTCATCGGAACACCGCCACTGCAGTTCAGTCCCCCATCTTCGGCCACGAAAAACCACTCCCATGCTCTCATCGTGTTATGTTCTCCGAAGTAAGACAAATCAAGTCTCCGGCATAGTCGCATATCGCCGTCGGGTGAATCCCATCCTCAATGTGCGCCCGTTCCTTGTTGCCTGGTGTCCATCCGGGCAGCAGGGCGAGGACTTCCCGCGCCCATGCCATGCCCCAGTAGTCTATCCGCTCCCGTCGGGCCTCCAGCGTGGCCGCGACGCAGATCGCCACCGGCACCCGCCCGTGCTCCCGGAGAACCTGATGGAACGTCGAGCGTATGTCCGCTCTGCTCAGATCCACACAGGCATCCGACACCCGGCGCAGGAGCCGGAATTTTGCTGCCCGGCTGCCGTCGCCCACCGCCTCGCGGATTTCTTTCACAAGTGTGCTGTCCAGTTTCATGCTTCCCTCCTTACACGTCAAAACATACACTGTGGTATGCCCAAAACTGACCGTTGCGCTTGAACAGCTTGAACCAACTCGTAAAGGCTTGCCCTGTGCAATCATACATAGAGGGGCGGGCGTGGATCTCAAGGAACTCCTCAAAAAATGTCTTTGCCCCGGGGTTGCCGTCCGTGTCATCGTCCAGAGTATCGAACACTTCCGGAATGCTCACCAGCTCGATATAGCCGTCAAAGTCGCTGCTGACAATCCGGCGCTCACACATAAAGCCCATACCAACGTCAACCGCGGTGTCCCGGTTTGCGAAAGCTCGAAGCTCCCGCTTAATGCTGTTGATCTCCTCGCGGGCAACGTCTGGCTTTCCGAAGCCATTCTCCTTGAGCAATTGCTGCAGGATTAACAGCCATTCATATCCCTTGCGGAACTCAGATTGATTTCTGATAGGTGACATTTTGTCTCCTTTCTCGCCTGCCTTCATCGGCGCCGGGAGGCGATCTCCGGCGGACGCCCCGGAGGGCGTTTCGGCTTACGGGACAAACACAGGGCTATATCCGAGTTTTTGCAGTTTCTCGGTGATCTGGCGGATCGTTCCAATGGTAGTCTCCATATCGCAACAGCAGCCGCTCCAAGTATAAGGAAAATTTCTCCCAGTGACGATTTCCCACACTTCCGGGGAATGGCCGATTCCAAGGGGGCGAAACTGGATCATTCCTCCGCGTTCGCTCAAAAGCATTTCGATCTTCAATTCTTTCTGGTTTTCCATGATCATTCCTTTCTGCCCTCGTGACCTCCGGGGCGGGAAGAGATTATTTGAAGCAATATCCAGACTTGCAAATGACTGCGATCAGCTCAATGTCGGTCGTTCCGAGCGTTGCACGGTAGGTCTTCCGGATGTACGTCTCGAATTCGTCAACCATCTCGGTTTCATGCGCCACGAAAGTGGACTCTCTATCTCGATCAGCCTGTGTCTCAGCAACCTGACGCTTTAGACTCTTGAGTTTCTGTTTGTATACGCTCTCACTGATCTTGACGGTAGTCTCGATCGTGTCAAGCACATTTATCTCCATCCGGTATTCTTTGGTTTTCATTCTTACCTTCCTTTCCCTGTCTGGTTTTTGCGGCTCCTGGGAGGGCTTACTAAATGGGTGAAGCAGCCGTCCGTTGAGTAGTCCCACTCAATGGAGCCGTCAAAGTAGATCCGGCAACCGTGAGCACGAAGGCTCCATCCGCTCTTGGTGTTTACCATGCGAGCCTCGGTGCCGGAAGCCCATTCACAGCGATATTCGCCGCCTCCAGCGTTCCTGTAGGTCATCCCCTCTTCGGGGCAGAAGGGGGAGCTCTGCGCCAGCTCCCAGATTTTCTCTATCCTGCCGTCCGGGTGGTAGATGACCTCTTTTTCCTTGCCGTCGTCCCGGTGCCCGATCACTGAGACCGGGGCACCGTACTTTTCGGCGTACCCTTTGGCGGCGTTGATTGCCTGCTCCATGACAGCGGCAGTCCCGATCTGCACACCGTTCTGGGTGAGGGTGAAGTGCAGATATTTCATTCGTAGTCCTCCTCATCTTCTTCGTACTCTTCTTCGTACTCGTCCTCATCCTCGTCGTAATACTCGAACTTGTACGGTCCTGCATCGCTGTATGCGTCTCCGATCTTCGGGATGTTGTTCAGACTGTCCAGCAGGTTCGGCGTATCGTGGATCAGGCAGCAGAGGTCATACAGAATGTCCTCATACTTGCCATCGTCACAGCCGATGTCATAGATTCTGTCGAGAATTGCCTTTGCTCCGGGAAAGTGATTTGCCAGCCAGTTCGCAGATCCGGATATATCGTTGGCCCATCCGGCCATGCCGTAATGGTTGTCGTAAACATCACCATCGTTGAACCATTTGTAAACCAGCTTGTTCAGTGCGGTTTCTGCCTGGGATGCCATCGTATCGCCATCGCCGTAATCAGGCATGTATTTGCTCTCAAATCTGTCGAATTCGTTCCAATCGTGTGCCATTTTCATTTTCCTTTCTCCCGGTCTTTTGCCCGGCCGGGAGGGCTTATCTTTCATCCGAAAATCTCGGTGCCTTTTTTGAATCCGCCGTGGAGAAAACGGAGACCGTCAAAGTTCTGGATGCTGCCTTTACGCTGGATCGTGTTGAATTTCTGACCGGTTCGCTTTTCAATCTTCTCGATGATCTCCTCCATGTACTGCATATCGTTGTCATAGCAGGCAATGAATTTGTCATTCCATTCGAGGGTGACGTAGGTGTGGCAGGTGCATCTGATGGTATAGGATTCGTTCATTTTGGCCCTCCTTAAAAATCCAGGCAGATTATGCCGCCGATTGTCATATATGCTACATCCTCGCCGGGGTCTGCGATCTTCGCTTGAATCGCTTCTTCGATCTGTGCCTCGGAGAGGTGTTTGTGAACCTCCTCCATGGTTAACTCACGGCCATTGCCGTTTTTGTCGCAGAGTGTGAATTTCATGTTTCGTTCCTCCTGTTTTTTCTTTTTTCTGTATACATAGTACACCAAAATTATTGACTTGTCAATACAAAAATCAATATTTTTCGTGGAAAAGTAAAAAAATATTATTGACTATTCAGCAAGACGGGTGTATTATCGTCAATGGAGGTGGTTCAATGTCAAATTCTGCAAAGCTCCGATACCTGATCGACGCCTGCGGTATGAAGCAGTCTGATCTCATGCCGGTTCTCGAAATGGGGAGCAAGCAAAGTCTGAGCAACAAATTTGTGAATGAACGGTGGTCGCTGGACGATGTTATCAAGATTGCTGAGGCAACGGGCAGCAAACTCGCGATTATCCGGCCGAATGGGGAGCAGATCGTGTTCACATCGGAAAAGGACCTTTAAAATGCAAAAAGCGCAGGCAGCCGAATGAACGACTACCTGCGCTCTTTGTTACTTGCGGGGCTTGTCAGCGAGGGTACGCCTTAACTGATCAGTTTCGACGACCAGGATGTCTCCAACGTCACAGTTCAGCGCGCGGCAAATCTTGTCGAGCTTTTCAAGGCTGATCGAATCAACCATCTCATTGTAAAGCTCATTGATTGTCGCTGGCCGGAGGCCTGTCTCCTGTGCAAGCCGCGCTTGTGTCCACCGTCTTTCGCCGAGACGGGCAGACAAGAGAATCCGTATCATTTTGGCACGCTCCTTCTCTGCGGTCAATTCTACCGCAATTCCGTCATATTTGGACGATTTTGGAAGAAAAATACGTCCATGCTGTAAGAATCGCACGAAATATAGGAGGCGCGCGAGGGAAAAGACGATTATTGAAGAAATAGGCATATAAGAGTGCTTGTGGATAGTTAGCAAAATAGTTAGCATTTTCTTTTGCTAAGTATTGATTTTTGCATCTCTTGTTTGAATCTGCAAGTTGCTTTTTGAATACCGAAAACCGTTGAAAAGCAAAGAAAAACCCGCAATCCTTCTGGATCGCGGGCCTCTCAAATCTGGTGCCGGTGGTGGGACTCGAACCCACACGGTGTCGCCACCAACGGATTTTGAGTCCGTCACGTCTACCATTCCATCACACCGGCATATTACTGATGCAGTATACCGTACTTTCCGGGAAATTGCAAGCAGAAAATACGGACACACGCGCCGCGGGCGAGCCGCGGCGCGTGCGTATAAACTCTTGCGGGATATTATGCTCTCGTCAGCAGCGCGCCAAGCGTATCGCGTCCGGCCTCGCCGTCGACCGTGAGCTGATAGTGCCGCTGAGCGCTGCGGACAGCGGCGAGCGTATTGGGGCCAAAATCCCCGTCGGCGCCGTCCGGGCCGCAGGAGCAGCGCCGCCCGATCAGCAGCAGCTGCAGCGCGCGCACATCCTCGCCGGTCATACCGCGGCGCAGCGTGCGAATAGTCAGGCCGCCGGCAGCACTCGGGGGCGGGACGGTATCGCCCGGCACAGTCTCGCCGGGAACCTCATCCTCCTCCGGCGCGTCGGCATCCTCGGCAAGATAGCGCAGGCAGCAGTCCCAGGGAAACGAATAGAACGCGCCGGTGCGAATCTCGCGGCCGGTCTGGTCGCCCGGCTCGGGATGGCCGCCGGAAGTGCTGGCCCAGACCATCTGCCCGTGGCCGAGCGACATGGCCACATGATTGCGCTCGTTGAGCAGGATATCCCCGGGCATACAGCCCTCGCCGGTGGCAAGGTTGACAAAGGTGCTCACGTCGGCAAAACCGCAGGCCAGAAAGGCCGCCTTCATGTTGCCGGTGTAGCTCGCGCCCGCGTCACGCACCGGCACGCCGGCCGTCTGCCAGACGTGGATCAGAAAGCTTGAACAATCGTAGTCCGGCCCCCAGCGGTTTATCTGGCTGTAGCCGTGCGTGGGATCGTTCGCCATCTCCACCGCCAGAGCAACGGCGGATTGGATTTTTGACATCAAATTCCTCCCGATACTATTGAAAGCTTCAGTCTTCGTTGACCTTCAGACGCCAGGCGGCGGTGTTCCCCTGCCCTTCCTCGGTGCGGCCGAAGACTGCGGTGCTGCCGTCGGCATAGACAACCGCGCTGTGGGTTCCGCCGGCAGCGACGGCCACCGCGTCACGGACCGCGGAGAGGTCATAGGCATCGCCTGCACGGAAAAAGTGCGGCAGGATCTGACCGTCGGCGTCGAGTGCGAGCACACAGGTGCCCGAGACCGACAGACTGACGAGTCCCTGCCCTTCCGGCAAGCCAGGGGCAGTGCAGCATAGCGATCCGTCCGGCAACACGGCGGCAGCAAAGCCGCTGTTGACAGCGACGCGCGCCGCGCCGTTGAGCACCTCACTGCCGGGAAGCGACGGCCAGACCCATACCGTGCCGTCGGCGCGCAGTCCGGCCAGGTTATACGAGCCTCCGGCAAGCTGCGCGATACCGCTCCAGCTCTCGACCTCGGCAAAATCTCCGAAGCCTGCGCACAGGACGTGCCCGTCGGCGGTCAGACCAAAGCTTGCATAGTTGGAGGCCGCCACGGTGACCACATCTCTCCATGCAGCCGTTTCGCACTGGCCTTCTTCATTGCGTCCTACCGCGCGGACCGTTCCGTCGGCGCGCAGCAGCAGTGTGTGATAGGCGCCGGCCGCCACAGCCTTCAGATTGCTCTCACCGGCCACATCACACTGACCGTAGCTGTTGTCGCCGCAGGCCAGAGCCGTGCCGTCAGCGGCGAGCCCCACCGTATGATAAAAGCCAACAGCGATACTCTCCTGGCTCAATTGGGCACGGCGCGTATTCATACGAAGATTCAGTTCCACATTCTCACGGCCCATGCCGTTAAAGGCAGCCAGCGCCTCCTGGCCATCGGAAAGGCCGGTGACGCTCCGGGCGATCTCGGTCAAGCGCTCACGCGCGTCGGCGTAATCCCCCAATTCCGAAAAGATCGCAGCAGCCTCCTCCCAGCTGCCGCTGTCGGCCGCACTCTCGGCCATACGGTAACGGCAGTCGCTGCAGCGGTCGGCTGCGTCGGCGTAAGCGCCGAGCGCGCGAAAGGCCTCCAGCGCGCCCGTCCAGTCGCCACGGCTGTACAGCGCTTCCGCAGAGGCGTAGTCACATTGCTTCACCATGTCGGATGCGTCGAGATAGTCCCCGGCTGCGGCAAATGCCGCACGGGCAGATACGGTATCGCCCGCTTCCAGCAGCGTCTTGCCGTCGATATAGTCGCACTGCGGAAGATAGAGGCTGCGCTGTGTGTCGTCATCCAGCCGCTCGATCCGCTGCCGGGCAGCCGCGGTGTCACCCGCGTTGATTGCAGCCTCCACCCGTTCGATCCGCCATCTCGGCAATTCCTGCCTAAGACGGATACCGCCGTACACCGCCGCTGCAAATACGAGCGTCGCTGCCAGCAGCATCCCCATAACCGCCGCGCGAAGATTGATTGTCTGGTTTTGTTCCATATGGCTTGCCTTTCACGGTTAAAACCGAAAATAAATAAACGGATTATAGCTCTGTCCGATCAGAAAGACGACAGAAACGCCCAGCAGCAGCGGCGTCAGCACCATGCCGAACGCCTCGCCGAGCTTTTTCGGCAGACGCTTTTGGATAGCCGGTACCGTCGGCAGACTCAGCAGCCAGGCCAGCAGCGGGAACAGCGTCCAAGTGCGCAGCACCGTGCGCGCTGTATCGTCGATCCAGCCCGTCACGCCCAGGCCGACAAGCGCGGTGAGATGCCGTCCCATCTGCCCCAGATCCACCTCATAGAAAATCACCCAGCTGATCAGCACCAGCAGCGAGGTCCAGCCGAGACGCAGCAGCTTCGGCGCTCTTTTGAGCGCTTTTTTCAGCACATAGCGCTCCAGCAGCAGTATTACCCCAAAATAAAGTCCCCAAAGCACAAAGTTCCAGTTGGCGCCGTGCCACAGACCTGTCAGCAGCCAGACGAACAGTGTGTTGAAGATTGCTCTGGCCGTGCTGCAGCGGCTGCCGCCGAGGGGGATGTATACGTAATCGCGGAAAAACGCTCCCAGTGACATGTGCCAGCGCCGCCAGAACTCGCCGACGGTCTGAGAGGCAAAGGGAAAATCAAAGTTCTCTTTGTAGTGGAAGCCCAGCGTCCGTCCGAGGCCGATCGCCATATCCGAGTAGGCCGAAAAGTCGAAGTAGATCTGCAGCCCATAGAGAAACGCGCCCAGCCACGCGCCGACGACGGTCCAGCCCGCCTGTCCGAGCGCAAGCTCCTCAAGTGCCTGACCGCAGAGGTTTGCCAGCAGCACTTTTTTGGCAAGTCCTTTGACGAAACGCCTGAAACCGTCGGCAAAGTCGTCGGGCAGCACCGCGCGCTGCCGCAGCTCCGGTGCAATGTCGGCATACTGGACGATCGGGCCGGCGATCAGCTGCGGGAAACAACTGACATACAGCAGCAGATCCAGCGGAGAATCCAGCGCTTCGGCCTTTCCGCGGTAGACGTCCACGGTGTAGGTCAGCACCTGGAAGGTATAAAACGAAATGCCGATCGGCAGGCGCGGCTCGCTCATACGCCAGGCGCTGCCGAAGAGCGCGGCAAAGCTGTTGGCAAAGAAGGCCGCATACTTGAAATAGGCCAAAAAACTGACCGAGGCCAGCACACCGAGCGTCAGCACCAGGCGGCGCCGGCGCACATCCGCGATTCGCGTCACAGTACGGGCGCAGAAGTAGTTGACCAGTGTGGAAAACAGCATCGCCAGGATCCACACCGGCTCGCCCCAGCCGTAAAACAACAGCGACATTGCAACCAGCACGCCGTTGCGCCAGCGCAGATTGGGGATGATGAAATACAGCAGATACAACAGCGGCAGGAACAGGAACAGGAAGCTCAAACTTGAAAAAACCATGCCGACGCCCCCTTATTCGTACAGATAGGTACGCAGCTTGGTCTGCAAGTCGTTGTCCCAGACCATGGAGTTTGTACTGTAGACGATATACACGTCATCTACCCCATAGGCCGCCATATAGTCGGCAATGCTGCCGCCGGCATCCTTTTGCGAGTAGAACAGCCGCCGCACGTCGGTGGAAATGATCTGATCATAATACGGCGCTATATAGGTCATCATCGGCGGGGTGAAGCAATCGCCGACAAAGAGCGCCGTGCGGCCTGTGTGGAAGCCCGTTTCGATCAGCCGCCAGGGGCCGAAATGGCCGCCAAGGTAGGCGTCATAGCCGGCCGGGAACTTGATAAAGAAGCCGTCGCGCCGGTTCGTCAGATGGTCAAGGAAATAGCTGTGCGCCGGGGTGACCGGCTCCATGATCTCGATCACGTCACGCCCGTAGCGCATACCGCTGAGCGTCTCCCGCGTCACGGCCTTGTTGTAAGGCATCGTGGACAGATGATAGCGGTACTGCCCATAGTCCACCGCCGGAAACCCCTGCAGGGACATCAGCGCATCCACCGTCAGACTGGCGCTGATCGGGTGCCAGTGGTAATCCGCCATCGGGTACAGGTTTTCCTGGCCGATATACGGCGTCAGCAGCTCGCAGGCATCGAGGATCGTCACGCCCTCGTCCGCAAGCGGCTGCATCAGATCCGCCACATCGCTGCCCCAGCCGACATAACGGTCTTTTTTCACGATATTGCGGTACACCTCGGACACTTGGGGGTTGAGGAAAAACACTTGTCCGTCCGCGCCGAGCTCCGCGCGGAATCGATTCAGAATATCGGCCATGTTCGTCAGGGACGCGGCCGGATAGGTAAACAGGACCTCCCGCCCCCCGTCCGCCGTCGTCAGCCAGAGCGAGCCGTCGTGCTCGGCTGTGCGCAGCGGCTGGGCGGCACTCGTCTCCTCCGGCGGAAGCACGGCATTCTCAGGGGCCTCTGTCGGCAGCGCGGCCTGTGTGTCAGCGAGCGCGGGCATCCCTTCGTCTGTCGTCTCGTCAGAGAGCGGCTCTTGCTCCTCCGCTGGCTCTTCCCACAGTCGATCCTCGGCAACTACACCGGTCTCCGGCCCGTCGTCCGGCAGAGCGAACAGCCCGAGCAGACGGGCGTTGAAGTCTGAGCTCTCCTCACGGAAAAAGAAGCCGTCGGAGAGAAAGGTCTCGAACTCCCCCATGAAGCGGCCGGACAGTACGCTCTCCGCCGACAGTGCCGGGAAGCCCTGCAGCAGGCGCTTCTCGCTTTCGCTGACGCGCTCGGATTTGTCCACCAGCAGCAGCTCAGCCGCGCCAATGCAGAAGAGTGATAACAGGCATAAATAGCTTAACAGAAAAGCCGCTTTCTTTTTCATTGTCTCATTCCCATCGGTTGTTAATTTTATAATGTTAGATTATAACAATTTTTTCCGATAGATACAAGACTAAAGATTCGCTGCACGTCAGCCCGCCTTTTCCGCCTTTCCGAAGTGCAGGGGCGCTCGGATTTTTCCGGTACTGAACCCGACCGCCCCGCGATCGTTTTGTGTATTCCTTTTCCCGGTTTGAAAAACCGGGATCACTTGGCGTTCTTCGTTTCGAACTCCCAGATCACGTCCAACATCTCCTCGCGGTGCCGCAGCACCTCGGCCACACAGGCCGGGACCTCGACATCGACGCCGCGCTGGATCTGCCAGGTGCGCTGGTTGACGCGCACGAACACATCCTCCTGGTCGCTGCGCTCACGCGGGATGCGCAGACGGACAAGCTTCTCCTCCTCGGGAGAGACAGGATTTTTCTTTTCAGCCATCGAATCGTTCCTCCAATCCGTCTTTGATCAGTTTTCAGCCGCCGTGCTGAACTTGTTGCTGGCGCTCTCCACACGGATCAGGTACTGAGGGATCAGGATCTCGGCGGTTTTGAGACCCTTCCAGCCCACGCTCGAGCGCTGATCGAGCGGGTCGGCGGTACCGGCCGAGCCCTTCTGCTTGACGATGGTCTCGAGTCCGCCGCCTTCGATCTCGGTGGTGCCGTAGGCCTCGGCGCCGAGGAACAGCGTGCCGAATACGGCGAGGTTTGCGGCGTTCTTATAGATCTTCGCCTCGCTGGTCTGGACAAAACGGACACCGGCCAGACGGCCGATCTCGCCCTCGTAGAGGTTTTCGGGCGAGCCGTACTTGTTGGCGTCGATCCACTCGCTGTCACGCATCAGATCGTAGGCCGCGTAGGGATGGATGATGGCGATGTAGCTGCCGTCGATGGTCGGGGCGTTGAGCGCGCGCAGGTTGGCGACCGCGCGCTGCACAAGCTCGACCGTCAGCACCGCGCTGCTGTCGAGCCCGTCGCGCGAGGTGACTTCAACGGCCTCACCGTTGACCCATTTTTCGGCGTACATGACGTTGGTGCCGCTCTGCAGCACATTGCGTGTCACGGTGTCGAGTGTCAGACCGGCCTGGCGGCCCAGGAGCTTTGTCGCCTCGAGCACGGTGTTGTCCACGGCCGTCAGCTCCAGCACGTCGGACTGCGTGATATAGTCGCCGTACTGGTTGACCGTGGCCGTCACGGTGCTGACAGTGAGCGCCCGGCCGTCGGGCGTGACACCCTCGGTCAGCGGCGTGGTGGCCTTGGGCAGGGCCGCGAACTTACGGAACTCAATGGTCTTGCCCTGTCCGGCCGGGATCGGGCGTTTCTGCGCGAACTGGTCGTGCACAAGATTGGCGCCGGCCTCGTCGATCAACGTGAGGTCATAAAAGGTTTTCATCTCGCTCGACAGGCTCTCCTGCGTGGTCACCTGTACGGCAAAATGCTGCAGATCAAGGATAGGATTCATTGCGTTGCTCCCTTCATGAATTGATTTTTTCGAGGATGGATCACTCAGAAAGTAATTTTCTCCCCGCGCATCGCCCGGCGGGCGATCTCGCGGCGCTCGGCCTTTGTCATGCTGCGCGGGTCGGACTTGACAAGTGCGGCTCCGCTGCTGCTCAGTGCGTTCTCGCCGGGGCGGCCGACGCGCGCAGAGAGCGCACCGAGGAGGCGCCGCTCGGTCTCACGGGCCGCATAGCGCATCCCGCTCTCCAGAAGCTCGTCGCGGTGCACGATTTCATAGGCCGTCTCCACCGGCAGCCCCGCGGCCAGAAGGCGCGTGAAATCCTCGTTGGCGCTCTCGCGTGAGAAGTCGAAATCCGGCACGGTCTCGCGCAGTGCCTCTGCCTGAGAAAGCCAGGCCGACACGATGGCCCCGCTCACGTCCTCCTGCTGATCGCCGCGCGCATCGCTCGCGGTAAAATCCACTTCGGCTTCATCGGCGGCATTCTCTCCGGCGGCCTCGGCCGCCTCGCTGTGCCCCTCGGCGGGGCGGGGCTTTGCCGCTTGCGCATCCTCGGCATCCAGCGCGCGCCGGAGTCCCTCGACATCCCCCGGATCCACGCCATAGCGCGCGCACAGCCTGTCGAGCAGAGGGGAGAGGGCCTCCAGACGTCTGAGCTTCGCGTCGGAATGGCGGAAGCGATTCTGGAGCAAACGACGGATCTCGCGTTCATAGAGATCCTTGTACTCGCCTTTGATCAGGGCGCGAAACATCTCCTCGCGCTGCTGCTCCGTCAGCGGCGCAGAGGACGGGGCGGCGGCCAGCCCTTCGGACACGGCCTCAGCGGCATCGCCGCCCTCCCCCTGCCCGGCGGCGGCAGGGGCGCTGCCCGCGCTTCCCCCGTCTCCGCCGTCGGCAAACAACTGCAGATGCAAGGGAAGCATGGATACTTCAAACATAGTTGGCTCCTTTCCGTCCGTTAGCGGACGAGAAAATATTTGTCGGAACAGGCCTCCAGTGCTTTGCCTGCTCTCACCGCAGCCGGATGTGCTCTGGATAGCTCTCTGCAAGGAGCATCAGTCCGGTCATCACGGTCTCATAGGTCTGGGCGAGCACCGCGTTGTGCGCCGGATCAGCGCGCCCCAGAGCACAAAGGAATCCTTCCCTCTCTCGGATTTGGGGCGGAGCACTGAGCGCGCCCTCGCTGTAAAGGCGCTGCAGCGCGGCAGCGAAGGTATAGCCCAGTGTGCTGACGGCGGCGCAGACGATGTCAGCCCCGTACGGCGCGTAACACGCATGTCCCCGGATGCACAGGGCATACAGGCCCTGTTCCGGCCGCGACAGACAGTGAACGTCGATCACGAAAAACCTCCTCGCAGCATTGTGCCGCGTATCGCCGCTCAGCGCGGCGTCGCGCTCTCACTGGCCATCTCGCGGGCGCGCTCCTCTCTGCTGCGCTTGGGAAACTCGATCCGGCGGCCGCGCATGCCGAGTGCAGCACCGCTCGCCGAGCTCTCGAGCGAAGCGCCGTACGCCTCGGCCTGCTGGCGGATCGCGTTCATCAGTTCCTCCTTGTGCGGGAAATCCATCATCTGCAGGCAGCTGAGCGCCTGGTCGGCGCGCTGAGGGTTAAAAAAGCCGGCGTTATAAAACTGCAGGGCGAGCTCATTCTGGCTCATGCGCGAATAGGGACTTGCGCGCTCGGGCGAGACCTCGAGATCGAAAAGCGGCACACGGTAGCCGACGTCCACCCCGTACATGCGCGGCACGCCGTCTATAAGCTCGCCCTGCGGCTGGGGCCGCAGCCCCATATTCGAATATTCGACAAACTCACTCTCCCCGCTCTCGCCCGTGATGCGAAAGCAGCGAGCCGTGTCGTAAAACTGGCGGATCAGCTCGATGATCAGCAATCCGAGCTTACGGAAGGCACGGTAGGTCGCGCGGTTGTGGTCGCGCGAGAGCTTGCCGCCGGCCTCCTGGATCGCCGCGATGGCCGACGCGGCCGTCACACCTGCCGGGGTGCCGCCGGTGTTGACGTCGCGGTTGCCGGTGGTCTCCTTGAGCTCCTGCACCTTGTCGCGCAAAATGGCGAGATAGATCTCCGGCAGCGGGTTCGTCGGGATCGGCATGACGCTGTCCATGCCCAGGTTGCCGTCAACGTGCACGAAGTCGCGCGAAACGTCGGCGTACTCCTCCTCGTTCACGGCCCCGTCCGAGCGGATGAAATGCCGCGGCCGCGCATTGAACAACAGATTCTGCAGCATGGCCTGGTCGGCGCGGTCGATATACTCCTGGGTCTTTTTGCCGACGTCGATATAGCTGAAGCCGCAGGGCGTGCCCTTGCATTTGAACATCGGATCGAACACGAAGGGATAGAGACCGTGGTCATACCAGCCGTTGGGGTAGGTCTCGGGCTCGTTCTCGGTGGCAAAAATCGGCTCCGGCTGCCCGGCGACAAACTTGCAGTAGTGCAGCAGCGTTCGTCCGCCGCTGCGTTTTTTATAGTACCAGTCGACAAGCACCGACTTGCCGGAGGTGTCCACCGCGTCGTCGTAGACATAGCGCGCCACGTCCATCACCTGTCCGCCGAGCTTACCCGCAAGCTGCGGATAGTTGCTCTCCAGCAGGTCGTTGTCCTGCAGCGAGACATAGAAAAGATTGCGGCTGCACTGAATATCGGTGACCCCGGCTTCCCAGAACAGGGATAGGACATCGCACTCTTCAATGGCGATGTCCCCAAGCCCGTTGAGCCGCTGGGGATCCCAGAACACGCCGTAAACGCCGGTACCGGCAATCAGCTTGTTGTCGACGTGGTCGGCGTAGAGCTGCTCGAAGTCGTTCTGATCAAGCACGACCGGGACGATCGAGCTCAGGAGTTTCGCCTCCCGGCGGTCGCTCTCCTCGCGCGGCAGAATCGACAACCGCGGGGTGTTGTCCATCGCGTCGGCGTGCTTGTTGGCGATCGCGTTGAACAGCCACGGCGAGGTGGGCTCTACCTGGACGCCATAGGCTGCATTCTCCCGTCTGCCGGATGCGCTCTCCCCGACCGCACCGCCCGTGCGCATCGAATCCCACTGCCGCAGACGGTACCACTGTTGATTTTGCACGACGCGGCGCTCCAGATTGGCCTTTCCCGCCTTGTAGCGCAGCAGGGTCTGCCAGGCCGCCTGGATGCGTTCGCGCCCGATGGGTCTGGGCAGCGCGGCATAGGCGTCCACGCGCTTTTGCTCCCCGGGCTCGGCCGCGTCGCGCACGCTCGCCTCGAGGCTCGCCGCCACGGCCATATTGCCGAGTGCGTTTGTGATGAAATCCAAGGCTTGTCCTCCTTCAAAATGATTCCTGTGTCCGCGGAGAGCATCAGAACCGCGACGCATTAATCGAGCATCTCCACTCTCCGGTGTACGCCGCCCCCCTTCAGTTCTCCGGGACACAGATCGAGGGCTGGGATCGCCGGGCTGCGCTCCTTTGCGCTCTGCCGATCGGCGCGCGGCCGGATCGGGTGCGCCATCAGAAAATAGCGCGTCTCGTCGGCGACATGGTCCTCCTGGCTTGTGTCGAGATCCTCGCTGTTGCGCGCATCGAACAGCAGCGCCGGGATCGTGCGGATAAAAGCCCGGCAGCTTTTGAACACATACAGCAGCGGATAGCCGTTTTCATCGAAGCTCAGCCGGTAGTGGAGCTGCATCCAGCCGGGGATCCTCTTGTTGTCTCCAGGCTCAAAATAGATACGGTGGCGTGCGGCGATGTCGGCGATACTGTCGCCGCGCTCGGCGTCCCAGATCGCCGGGTCCGCCACGCCCGCGATGTGCCGCCCGGCGAGCAGCGGGTGTTCGTTTTCGACTCTCCGCAGCTCCGAGAACACTTTGTTCGGCTCCCAGCGCAGTCCCTCGTTCGGCGTCTCGGTGCAGCCGTAGTACTCCGCAATGCGGTAGACCACGCCGTCCCGGTCGATGGCCCACCAGCCGCAGGAGAAGGGGCGGTTATAGCCCCAGTCAAAGCTGCGATACACGCGCCAGTCGGCGGGAGGGGCAAAGGGCTCGATGACATGTGTGAACTGTCGGTTTACATAACCCTTCGGATCATCCACAAAGTCCTCGAAAAACTGGCCCTCGAACACATCCCATTTCCCATACAGCCAGGCCTTGCGCAGCTTGGGCGGCAGGGCCTCCAGCTGGCGGATATAGCCGGGGTCCGCGGCCATGAGTGCCTTGTTGTCGGTGACAAGGGCCGGGATAAAGCTGTAATCCGCCGGGTTTTCCCCCTCGCGGTAGCGCCTGTCGATGAACAGGCGCTTGACCCAGGCGTGGCCCTCGCTGCCGGGGTTGCAGGTGAGATAGATCCGCTTGGGAAAGGCGTTGACGCCGCGGACGCAGGCCGTCAGTTTTTTCATGCGCTCCTCGCTCTGGTGCGTCGCCTCGTCGATAAAGAGGACATCGGTCTCGGTGCCCTGGAAGCGCTCGGCGTCCTTATCGGTCTCGCAGTAGCGAAACAGGATGCGGCTGCCGTTGGGGAAGACGATGTGCTTTTTGGTGTCGTTGTAGACGGCCAGACGCTCGCGCGGATCCTCGTGAAAGCAGTGCAGCAGCGTGCACAGCGGAAGGATATGGTTCTCCTGAAGTTCGGGGTAGGTGCGGCGCACGATCATCAGCTTGATGCCCGGATAGCGCTCGGCCAGTAGCGCCGCCTTGACGCGCACGGCCCAGCTTTTGCCGCCGCCGCGCGCCCCGCCGTAGGCCACATACTTATGCCGGTCCGTCAGAAAGAGCCGCTGCTTTTCGCTCGGCGGCGGCAAGAGAAGCTGCGGCATTATTCGCTCGCCTCCTCGCTCTCGCCGATAAAGGCGATCGTCAGCTGACCGGGTGCCGGGTCGTCCTCGGCGCGGCGGTGCAGCAGCTCGATGCGGGCCTGCTGCTCTTCAAGGTCGAGCCGCTGCCGATCGTAGCCGCGCAGGGCCGCAAGATCGCGCAGCGACATCGTCAGCTGTCGCAGGGCCGCCGTATCGTCGTCCTCCACCTTGTCGACGGCGGCGATGACACGCGCGGCCAGCCGGTCGACACCGGCGAGAAAGCGCCGCTGGGCACTGTCCGTCGGCTCGCCGAGGATCTCGATCTCCGGCGACGTTTCCGCCTGTGCCGGGCTTTCCGCCGCAGTCGGCGGCCGTGCCCATTCCTCCCGGACCGCATGCCGGCGCAGCGTGGAATACGGCACATCATAGCGCCGCGCCAGTGCGCGCAGTGAGACGCCCTCCGCATAGCTTTGCCTGACCGCCGCCCAGTCGATTGTGCATCGCTGCGCGCGCATGCGTTCACCTCACTTTCGCAGTAGGGCGAAGGGGATCGATTCCCTTTGCCCTGACAGGATAGCACAGATAAAAAGCCGATCGAAATCCCCGGCGCTGTCTCAGGTTCGCGACAGGACAGCACTCAAATCTCTTCCCGATACTTATCCAGCAGCATCCGGGCGATCCGGCAGTCGGGCCAATCCCGGCGGCAGTAGCGCTGCTTATAGCTCTCGCCGCTGAGATTCAAGCGGATGCTGTTGTCCTGTTCCACGCCCTCACAGGTCACAGAATAAAAATCCTCAAAGCGGTAAAAGGGGCACATCGCCTCTTTTGCTATGTAATGCTTACCCATCCGCTGCCTCCTGTCCCCTGCCGCGGCTATCCACGGACTGCTGTATCCCTGCGCTCTTTTTTTTGATGATCATGCGCATGAGCCCGTCTTCGCCGCGGCTGAGCTTCAGCTTTTCGCGCCGCAGCTGCTCCATGACGCAAAAGCCGCAGCGGTCGCACGCTGACCAGTCTTCAAAATCCTCGCAGCATCCGCCCGTATTCGTGCAGTGGGGAAAGCGCTCGCCGTAACGCCGTTTCATCCGCGCCCCCTCCCTTGTTCTCTCTCCGGCTGCACGCAGCGGGTCAACGGCTTGTGCCGGCATCTGCTGCCAAATCGATGTACTTGTCATCCTCTCACCTCCTGCCGCACCGTCAGGCGAAACGGCCGTGTCCGGGAGACACGAAAAAACTTCTCCGGGATCGCGCCGCATTCGTTCTCGAAGCTCGCCCTGTCGAGACGTCGAAACGGCTGACTTTTCCATGTCACAAGGTATTTGCCGTACTGCCCGCGCTCGGCCGGTCCCATGACCTGCTGGATCGCCGCGCGGCAGGCATCGCGCCGCTCGCTGAGTGTGCGGATCTGTCCCTCGAGCCGCTCATACTCGCGCAGCTGCGGCGCGGCCGCGCTGAGATCGGTCACGCACGGCTCGCTCTCCCCATAGAGCTGCTCAAGCGCCTTGGCGGTGGTCTCGCTGCCGTCGGTCTCCGGCGGCGTGCCGGTCTCCACCAGGGTCCAGAAGCTGTGCTCTGCGGCAGCGAGCGCCGCGATTTCACTCTCGCTGCGATCGATCACGAAGCGGAACAGCCCCTGACCGAAGCACAGCACTGCCAGATACCAGCGCTCCCAGCCGGTCACCATCAGATAGTGCATGCACTGTGCGCGCCAGGCCGCCGGCAGCTCGCCGGCACGGCAATCCGCCGCGATTTCCCAGGACGAGCTGGTTTTCGCTTCGAAGCCCGCGCGCTCACCGATGACGCGCCGGTCGATATTGGCGTGGGCGAAGGGATAATCGCTGTTTTTGATCGTGAAGTTGACGCGCGCGAGCTTCTTCCCGCTGACCTCGGAAAAGCGCTGTGCCACATAACTCTCGAGATCGGCGCCAAGACGCACACTCTCCCTGTCTGCAATCCCCGGCGGCGGCAGCTTGCCTGTCTTCTCGCACCAGAGCGCGAAGGGGCTTTTAAACGCGCTGACACCCAGCACAGCAGGTGCGTCGCTCCCTCCCAGAGAGCCGCGCCGCAGTGTGTTCCACGCTTCCCTGCTCATACTTCCGGTTCCGATTTTTTCGATCATGGATGCCCTCCTGTTCTTTGGTTGTGTCGTAAAAGACACTTTTGTGTAAAAAAAAGTCGAATGCTGCGGTCAGAAGAAGATCCCCCGCGGATCCTGGATATCCAGCAGCTCCATGGCCAGGCGGATTTCATGCAGCGTAAACTCGCTGACGCCGTTGATTCGGCGGTAGAACGTCGATCTCGAGATCCCGAGTTCCCGGCAGAGTCTTGTATCGGTGTAGCCCATTTCACGCATTCGCTCGCGCAGAACTTTGAATTTCATAGATTTTTCTCCTTTCTTGTAGTGTCGTAAAAGACACTCGTACAATAGCACAAATCCGCAGGCTTGTCAAGCAGAAGTTTCCATTAAGAAACTATTTTATTTTGTTGTTGCGTAAATGACACTTTTATGCTATACTATGCCCATCAGATGAATTGGGGAGGGTCAGCTCATGACTACCGGAGATCGCATCAAAGCCAAGCGCCTGGAGCGCGGCTACACGCTGGAAGAGCTTGGGGAGAGAGTCGGCGTCGGAAAAAGTACGGTACGCAAGTGGGAGAGCGGCATGATCGCCAACATGCGGCAGGATAAGATCGCCAAGCTTGCCGAGGCGCTGGGTGTTTCGATCAATTTTATTCTCGGCCTTAATGACAGCGCGCCGGAGCGCACAACCGCATCGAACCTGGAGGCGATGCCCGCCTTCCGCCAGGTGCCGCGGCTCGGGACGATCGCCTGCGGCGCGCCGATCCTCGCGCAGGAGAATATTGAAAGCTTTGACGTCGTGCCTGAGTACGTCAAGGCCGATTTCACGCTCAGATGCAAGGGCGACAGTATGATCAACGCCCGCATCTACGACGGTGACGTCGTCTGCATCCGCGAACAGCCCACGGCCGAGGACGGGCAGATCGCCGCCGTGCGCATTGACGGGCTGGAGAGTGAAGCGACCTTAAAGCGCGTGCGCCAGTATCCCGACCATATTGTGCTCGAGCCGGAAAACCCGATGTACCGTCCTCTCGTCTACTGGGGCGAGGAGATGAACAACGTCCACATTTTAGGTATCGCCACGCATTTTATTTCGGCGATACGGTAAAAACATCCGGGGGAGAAACGATTTTCCGTTTCTCCCCCCGTTGCGTTTTCGTATCGTTTTATGGGTATCGTAGGGGCCGTTCACGAACGGCCCGTGCCGTACAGTCCCTGTCGTGCGAATTTGCCCGGGCGAAATGCAAAACACAGTCTGATTGCCGCCGGGCGCTTCATGAAGCGCCCCTACAGCCGAGACTGTTGCGCCAAAGCTGTGTCGCACGCTGCTTTTTATTTGTTTTGCGCCTCAAAGCCATCCCTTTTATCCATCACACTGTACAGCGCGGCAAAGGGGTCGTCGCGCATGGCGACGGTCGCGCCGAGCTCTAAAAGCTCGTTGCCGCTTGTTCCCTCGTCCCAGACGGGCAGGCCCTCGCCGTTCGGATCGCCGGTGCGGGCAAAGTTGGCAACGTAACCGCTGAATATCTCGGCAAGTGCGCGGTCGCTGTCGTCATAGAGCTTGCTGTCCGCGGGGATATTGCCGTAACAGTAGACCTCCTCCCCACTGTGCCAGGGGCCGAGGCGTCCGTTTTCCTTGCTGAAATAGTACTCCCATACCGGGATCTTGTTTTCAACGGCCTGCCGGGTCCAGCAGTAGTGGCCGTAGGTGAAGAAGACCACGGAGTAGATATCGGTCCACATGGCCTTGGCCTCGTCGTCGGTCGTGGGCTGATAGTGCGCGAGCACCGCGTCGGCGTCGTCGCCGAAATAGGCGCGCACACGGCCCTCGAAGGTTTTGAGATTCGCCTGGTCGAAGAGGATAAAGGGCGCGCCCTCGAGCGCGTTGAAGCCGTGCAGCACGGCCTCTTCGTTGTGGATGCCCCGGCGGTAGCTCTCGTACGGCGTCATCTTCAGCACATAGCCGTCCACGGTCATGTGGTGGTTCGTGTCGGCCGCGGCGACCAGTGTCTCGGCCGGCAGGGCGCGCAGCTCTTCAAGCGTCGAGACGCCAAAGCGCGCCATCGTCTCGCAGCCGGTTGCCTTGGCCTCGTCCAGCAGTCGGAAGGAGTGTGTCGGATGAACAGCCGTGGTCGTGGAGCTCTCGCCGATGACGCGGCGGAATAGCCCCTTGGCCAGCGGTGAGGTGCACAGCGCGCTGACGCAGGCCGAGCCCGCGCTCTCTCCGGCAAGCGTGACGTTGTTCGGATCGCCGCCGAAGGACGCGATATTCTCCCGTACCCATCGCAGCGCCGCGATCTGGTCTAAGAGCGCATAGTTGCCTGTCGTGCCGTTCGGGCTCTCCTCCGCGAGCTCGTCGAGCGCAAGACAGCCGAACACACCCAGGCGATAGCCCATATTGACGGCAACACAGCCCTTGCGCGCCAGCCCCTCACCGCGGTAGTCGGCATACCAGGGCTGACCGGTCTGCAGCGAACCGCCGTGCACATACACGACGACCGGCAGCTTCTCCTGCGCGCCCGCGGGCTTCCAGACATTCACATACAGCGCGTCCTCGGAATTGGGCTCGGTAAAGTTATCGTCGAGGGAAATTTCATAGTCGTGATAGCCGATGATCTGGCTGAGCGACGAGACAATTGGCGCGGTCTGCGGCTGCATGGACATCGGCGCAAAGTGGTCACAGGCACGCACGCCGCTCCAAGGCGCGCACGGCTGCGGCTCCTTCCAGCGGAGCTCCCCGACCGGCGGCGCGGCATAGGGGATGCCCGCGTAGACCTCGACGGCCCGGTCAGCGGTATAGAGCCCCGTGACCTCGCCATCCGTGAGCGAGATGACCTCGGTGACACCGCCGTTTTCTCCCTTCACGGCCGGATGCAGCGCAACATCCCCGACTGTGAAAATCAAAATCGCGCCGATCGCCGCGACGGTCACGAGCCACATCGGAAAGCGCCAGAAGCGGTGCTTATTGAGCAGCTTTCGGCAGATAAAATAGAAATCGATCAGCACGAGCGCCGCCAGCACCCAGCCATAGACCGTATTGCGGTTGAGCTCCAGCAGCGCAAAGGCCACAAGCGCCGTGATCACGGTGACGATCGTGATCCAGACATTGCCGCGTTTTTTTGCGGTCTTTTTCACAGACTGTTCCATTGTTTTCCTCCTTTTATGCAGAATATTGAAGTATGGGCCGCCCGGATGGGCGGCCCATACTCAGACTGTAGACAAACCCGTGCGGTAAGGGAACGATAAGCAGGGGGAGAGCGCAGAGAGGGGGCGGGAGTCCCCTTTCTGCGTTCAATCTGTGCAAAAAGGGAACTTTTTTCAGGAGTTCCCTTTTTGCCTTTCAAGCTGTCGACACTTTGTCGACAGCTTGAGTATGGGCCGCCAAAAAGGCGGCCCATAGCTGTTATTCAGGTATTCAGCGCGTGAAGGCCGCGGCCTGGGTGCCGGCGATGCGGCCGAAGATCACGAAGTCGGCCACAGCGTTGCCGCCGAGACGGTTGCCGCCGTGGATGCCGCCGGTGACCTCACCGCAGGCGAAGAGGCCGGGGATGACCTCGCCCTCGGTGCTGATGACCTGGGCGCGGGCGTTGATCTTCACACCGCCCATCGTGTGGTGCACGGCGGGCTGGACCTTGATGCCGTAGAACGGCGCCTGATCGAGCGGATTGGCGAAGCTTGTGCGGCCGCAGTCGGGATCCTCCTGTGCCTTCACATAGGAATTCCACTTCTCCATGGTCTCGGCAAACACGGCGGGATCGTCCAGACCCATCGCCTCGGCCAGTTCCTCATAGGTGTTGCCGGCAGCGGCCAGACCGCGCTTGACATAGCCCTGGATGACCGTGGAGGCGTCATACATGCGGCTGTCGACGATCTCCCAGCCGTAGCCGCCGGTCTGGGCGAACTCGGCCGCGGAGGCGGCGTCGCGGGGCAGCAGCTCGTTATAGAAGCGCAGGCCCTCCTGGTTGACGACGATCGCGCCGTCGCCGCGCAGGCCCTCGGTGATCAGGCTGGCGTCGCCGTTTTCGATGTGAACGGTCGGGTGCAGCTGGATCTGCTCCATGTCGACCACGTCCGCGCCGACGGCCTGGGCCATCTGGATGCCCTGGCCCTGGATGCCGGGGGCGTTGGTGGTGTAGAAGCCCTTGAAGTCTGGGCGATACTCGGCGACCATGTCGTTGTTGCCGCCGAAGCCGCCCGAGGCCAGGACGACAACCTTGGCGTTCACGGTGATCTCGTTGCCGTCGGCATCGACAGCCTTGACGCCGCAGGCGGTACCGTCAGCCATCAGGATCTCGGTAGCGGTGGTGTTCGTCAGCAGCGTGATGCCACGGTTCGTGACGTTTCTCTGCAGGATCGGCACAAGGTAGGCGCCGACAGAGAGCACCTTCCCGTTTTCATCGACCGGGCGGTGGATACGCATGACCGAAGCGCCGCCGAACTGACCGACGTTGTGGAGATCCGCGCCGATCGTGGCCAGCCAGTCGATCGCGTTGTCGCTGTTTTTCACGAGACGCTCGACGAGGCTCGCGTCATTGAGTCCGTGGCCGCCCAGCAGGGTATCGAGCTGGAAGAGCTCTTCCGAGTCGAAGTAGCCTTCTCCGCTTTCCTGATAGGCGCTCCACTGTTCGCGGACGATCGCGGCGAGCTCGTGGATGCGCTCGGCGCCGGGATCGGTTTCGGCGTAGGCCTCGGCCGAGGCGAGCGTCTTTTCGACGGCCGCGCCGGCGTTGAAGTCATTCTGGTTCTGCCAGACGGTCGGAGCGGCGTTCATGCCGCCGGTGGAGCGCACGGAGTTGCCGCCGGGCACACCCTGGCTCTCGAGCACGACGACCGAGCAGCCGGCATCGTGGGCCTCGATCGCGGCGGTCATACCGGCGCCGCCGGCGCCGACGACGACCACGTCGACGTTGTATTCGCTGATCAGCTCTTTAGGCTCGACAGCCTCCGCGGAGGCGTTGGAGCCGTCGAAGACCGCGGCGCTGATGCCGCCGCTCTCGAGTGCGGCCTTGACAGCCGCTTTGATTGCTTCCGAGGTGACCGTGGCCGAGCTGATGCCGTCCACGTCCACATTCTGCTGCGCGACGATCGTGCCGGGCAGCGCGTCGACGGCCAGCGAGCCGATGCCCTCGGTCTCGCTGTGGTCGGTGACGGTGACGGCGTAGATGTGCTCGCCGTCGGCGACGACCTCGACCGTCACGTCGCCGTTGCGGCCGGCAGCCGTGCCGGCCAGAACCTGTGCGCCCTCGGGGATTTCAACCGCCGGAGCAGGTTTCGCTGCCGGGGCAGGCTCTGCCGTCGGTGCGGGTTCGGCAGCCGGTGCAGGCTCCTCGGCAGCCGCTGCGGCGTAGCCGAAGGCGGCCGGATCGATGCCGCCGCTCGTCAGCGCATTCGCCACGGCGGCCTTGATGGCCTCGGAGGTCACGCTCGCGCTGCTCACGTTATCGACGGCCAGGCTGTTCTCGGCATAGATCGTGCCGGGCAGCGCGTCGACAGCCAGTGTGCCGATGCCGTCGGTCTCGCTGTGCGAGGTCACAGTGACGGAATAGATTTTCTCAGCTGTCGCCACGACCTCGACCGTGACCATGTCGATCTTGCCCATCGCCGAGCCGGTCAGAGTCTGCGCGTCGGCAGGGATGGCGTTCGGATCGGCGGTTGGGGCCGGCGTTGCCGCGACCGGGGCCACATAGCCGAAGGCCGTCGGATCGATGCCGCCGCTCGTCAAGGCGTCGGCCACGGCCTCGACAATCGCCTTGGAGGTGATCGTCGCACCGGTGGTGGCGTCGACGGCCAGGCTGTTGGCTTCATAAATGCGGCCGGGCAACTCGTCCACGGCCAGCGAGCCGATCCCCTCGGTCTCGGCGTGCTTATTGACTGCGACGGAATAGATCTTGCTCTCATCCGCCGTGACGGAGACTTCAATGATGTCGTTGCGGCCCTGGGCCGAGCCAGTGAGTTTCTGTGCCGTACTGGGCGCGCCGGCAGCGGAACCGGCGCCCTTCGGCATGGCGCCGAGCACAGCGTTAATCACCAGCACCAGGACGATGAACACGCCGCAGGCAACGCCGACGATATCCAGGAGCTTTGCTCTCTTCTGCTTATCTTTCATAGGTATCCTCCCTCATGCATTGTTGGCAAAAACGCACGATAGCGCGACTTGCCGGGGATATAGATGCGGTATATATTGTACAAGGTATCGGGCTGTTTTTCAAGAGAAAAAACAAAGAAAGTGTCAAATCGCAGGCGCCCCGCGTCAGCCCTCAAACCGCGCGTCCGGCGCGAAAGCCCCATTTGTGAAAAGGGCCGACGCGGCCTGGACGTAATCATCGAGCTCTCTGGCCTTGAAAATGGCCTTCAGCAGCTTTTTCTCGTCCGGAAAAAGCCATTTCCAGTAGTACCAGAGCTCCTTGAGCCAGGCGAGCGTATGGGCGGCGCTAAGCCGCTCGCGGCTGAGCTCGCGCAGCGCGGCGGCAAAATCGCGCAGCTCTTCCCGCCCGAGTCCCCGGCCGCCGCGGATCTCCCGGAAGAGTGCCGGGTTCATGACCGCGCCGCGGCCGAGCATAAAGCGATCACAGTCGCCGAGCACCGCAAGATCATCGGGGCGGAACAGATTGCCGTTTGCGCAGACCGGTGCGCGGCTGTTGGAGAGCGCCCAGCAGAGCATCTCGCGGTCCGGCACGCTCTTGTACTGCCCCGCGCGGTCGCGCGCGTGGATCGTGAGTTCGGCGATCGGATAGTCGTTATAGATCTCCAGCAGGGCCGGAAATTCGTCAGTGGACGAAAAACCGAGCCGCGTCTTGACCGAAACCGGCAGAGGCGCGCGTGCATAAATACCGTCGAGCAGCCGCCGCAGCGCCTCCGGCTCGGCGAGCAGCGCGGCGCCCTTGTGCTTGGAGACGACGGTCCCCGAGGGACAGCCGACATTTAAATTGACCTCGCCATAGCCGAGATCCTGCAGCTGCCGTGCAGTCTCAAGAAATGCATCGGCGCTGTTTGCCAGGATCTGCGGCACCAGCGGCAGATCCCCATTGTTTTCCGGCAGCAGGTCTCTCAGACGGCTGACCTTCAGGCAGCCGCTTGGGTCCGGCGCGATGAACGGGGTATAATAGCGGTCGGCGCCGCCGAACATCTGCGCGTGCAGCCGGCGGAAATCCGCCCCCGTGATCCCCTCGAGCGGGGCAAACGACAGTTTCATGACCGTGTAATCCTTTTCTTCAAAATCATCCTGTAGTTTACACGATTTTCCCGAAACTGCCAAGCAATAATTTCAATATGCATACTTGGAATATTCATATTTGTCCTGTATACTGTAGCCGAGATGATTATGAAACGAGGTGATGCCCGTGCGCATCCCTGCCCTGAGCCGGATGCTCGCCGTGTTTCTCGCCATTTTGAGTTTGGTCTCGATGGCGGCCGGTGCGCTGAGTCTGGGAAAAAATGAAAGAGAAACCGCCGCGGCCGCCTACGACCTGGACCGTCTGGATGAGTCGCTTGTTGAAGCGCGCGAACTGCGCGCGCTGCTGAACGCCGGCGCAGACAGGTATCACAGACAGGCGGCGGCGCTGCCTGAACAGGAGGACAATTATACCGGCGACAATGCCAAATTCCGGATGGATTTAGCCACCTATACCGCCACAAAGGCCGGCCTCAAACTCGGCCGGAAGCAGATCGGACCGGCCTATGCGCAGCTGCTGAGTGCCCGGGACCAGCTCGAGCAGGGCGAGTCGATGCTTCAATTGGGACAGGAAGCTTTTGCTTCCGTCGACAGTGTCTATCAGTCTGTCGTCACCGACCTTGAGCAGGGAGAGGCCGCCTATGAGGCCTTTCGTGCGCAGCTGGAAACCGACGAGCCCGGCGAGGATCTCGAGCCGGGAGAGGATCCGGAACCCGGCGAGGACCCGGAACCCGGTGAAGACCCGGGACCCGGCGAGGACCCGGAACCCGGCGAGGACCCGGAACCAGGTGAGGACCCGGGACCCGGCGAGGACCCGGAACCCGGTGAAGACCCGGAGCCCGGCGAGGACCCGGAGCCCGGCAAGGATCCGGAACCCGGCGAGGACCCGGAGCCCGGTGAAGACCCGGAACCCGGCGAGGACCCGGAGCCCGGCAAGGATCCGGAACCCGGCGAGGACCCGGAACCCGGTGAAGACCCGGAACCCGGCGAGGACCCGGAGCCCGGTGAAGACCCGGAACCCGGCGAGGACCCGGAACCCGGTGAAGACCCGGAACCCGGCGAGGATCCGGAACCCGGTGAAAATCCCGTACCCGGTGAAAATCCCGTACCCCAGGGAAATCCTGAGCCCCGGGAAAACAGCGAAGCTGTCCCCGACATCGCGCCGGGCGGGAGTACAAATGCTTCCCCCGCAGGTGCTGCGCTCGCCTGGCGGGCAAAGCCGCAGATCGCCCACGCGCTGGCCGATCTGCAGTCGGCGGAGGGAGACAGTACGCCCCCGGACACTCCGGGCGGCGAGACGCCCGCCGATCCCCCCGCTGATCCCCCGGCCGATCCCCCGGCTGACGGGGAAAGCGGCAGCGATGAGCCCACAGACAGCGAAGCTCCCGCCGAGCCGTCCCTTCCCTCTCTCGACCGTGCACAGGTGCTGCTTGCAGCGTCGCTGGCACAGGAGAGCAACCGGCAGCTGCGCGCCGTGCTTGAGAGTATGCGCTCTTCCACGTCAGACCCCGCCCAGAGCGCCGACAGTGCCAAGACAGCGGTACATCAGTTGCGTGCGATCTGGCCGCAGCTGCAGAGCTTCAGTGTGGAACGCCTGGCTTGGGAGGCCGCCTCGCAGACCTATCAGGCAGCCGATGAAGCCAGGGCGCAGATCGAGGCTGCCGGCGGCAGCGCCGCCTCGGCCCAGGCTGCGGCCGACGCCGTGGCGCAGGCGGCCTACGGCATGAGCCAGAGCGAGCTTGCCGCGTGGCTTGCGGCCAACGAGCCTGCCCCCGCCGCTTCCACGCTCCCCGACATGCCCGAGATCAGCGATGAAATGCTTGTACAGCTTCTCAAGGCAATGCCGGACAACAGCACGGTGATCGACGAGGCCATTGCGCTCGTCGACGCGCAGATCGCCGATACCGATGCGCGCCTTGCGGCGTATCAGGCCGACCCGGACGCCGCCGACAGCGATCTCTTTCTGCTGGATCTGCTGCATGCCGAGCTCTCGACCGGCCGGCAGATGCTGGAGCTGATCGGCCCCGTGCTCGACGGGGTGAAGGCCCAGCTCGATTCTCTCGGCGCCATGCTACAGCAGGGCCGCTCGGCGCTCGAGATGGGTCTGAACGCCATCGGTACGGCGCTCGCCCAGCTCAGTGAGCAGGAGAAAAAGCTGCCCGATACCCGCCGCGAGCTGGAAGAACGCAAGACAGCACTTGAACGGCAGTACGACGAACTGACGGCTTTGCGCGCCGATGTGGACGACTATGAGCATACACAGTCGCGCTTCAACCGCGCCCGGGCCGTATTGCTGTCCGATGAGGGCATCGGCACGCGCGTCGAGAGCGGCAGCGAGCTCTTCGCCGCCTCAGACCTTGCGATCGCATACGCGCGCCTGACGCTTGCCTTTTCTCATCAGCGGCGCATCGTGATCGCCTGGCTGACAGTTGCCGGCAGCATATGCGGCCTGTTTGCCGTCATGGGCGCCTTTGAAAAGCCTAGGTACCGTTTTGTCTGGCTGCCGACGCTGCTTTGCATCGCGCTGCTCGCCGCGGCGGAGGCTCTCAGCTGGCAGCTCGGCCGCGGCCTTCTCTATTCCGCTGCCGGAACCGCCCTATTTGCGCTGCTGCTCCTCCCGCTCTCGATCCCGCCGAAGAAAAAGAACACTTAAAATCGTGAATTCCCAAAGTAAATTCCACCGTAAGGAGGGTGTGGAAATAAGCGTGGGAATCAGTGGAAGTAAGCATGGGAAAAGACGAGAAAACGGAAAAA
>ONNS01000040.1 GCA_900319275.1 uncultured Eubacteriales bacterium | reverse complement strand
ATCGTTGCGCCGTGATGACAACCTCATTTGAACTTCACCCCAGCCGTATGACACGGCTGGGGGCTTTGACTTTTAGCGGGTGGTTATTGAGCGCTTACGAAAAAACGAACCGACAGGCGGGCTGTGTTTGGGGAAATACCAAGGATATAAAAATCATTTTCCGGTGTGAGTGGAAGGCCGTTATAATCATAGGGCTTTCCGGACGCAACGGACGACATCAGCGCATTCAGATCCGTGTTGGTCAGCTCGTCGCTGCCTGCGTCAAGCAAGGCGGCAAAAGCGTCCTGATATTGGCTCTCTGCACTTCGGGTCCAATAGACAGCGGTGGTATTGCCGATTACTTTCACATGATCCCGGTCTGCAAGCAGCTGATTCAGAGCGGTTGTGTATGCAAAGGCTGCATATTTACTGATGGGGGCATTTGCATTCTGTTCTCTCCCGTATGAGCAGAAAGCCGGCGCATTGAAGGATACCAGCGCCGCGCCCGCAGCCTGTGCATCTCTCACGTTCTTAATGGATGGATGTACCATTTCCGGAACACTTTTCCGCCCTGTGATCAGGCAAACATCAGGCTCTCCTTCACCGTCATTCTCATATTTTTTTTGCCATTCAGTCTGTATCTTGGGATCTTTTGCCGCGAATACACCGTCGACCATAAAGCATAAGTTATCTCCAGATAAGAGCTCATCTTTATGTTCCGCGATGATTGGATTAGCAGGAGCTTTTTCAGGATCCCATTTCGTAAAGAACGCGGCAATTGCGCGTGCCGGTGCGCTGTCTATCGGAGTCAGCAGATTTACATGAAGCTCCCTCGCCGCCTGAAAGCATTCCGCTGTGCGTTTCGGCTTGCCCTTGTTGTCTATGCCAAGGATATAGCTTGCATTATCCCAAAGGAAATTAGGCAAAACTCCAACTGTGCGTTTTACTGGTGCAGGCAGCTCCATCTCCCGCGGCAGCAGCTTCTTTCCGTCCTGACTGGGGCTGCGAAGCGGCAGCACATCAAGAAGCTGTCCGTTTTCATCAATCTCCAGTGCCCAGGACACCTTTACCTTTGCCCACCCGAGACGGGCTATTTTCCCTTGCGCGGCCAGTTCCTCATAATAATCAAACAAGGCTTGTAAAATCATCGGAACACCTCACAATCCCTCGCATCCAGAATACCCTTATGCAGTGAAGCCCGGAAAAACTGAGGGCGAATCGTCTCGGGATCAGAATAGTCCATGTCATAGAGCATAAAGCCCAGTTCCCGATCTTCGTCCGGATATGCCGTTCTTGGCTCTCCTCCCTGCCATGCCCGGAAATGAGCGGGAAATTCCCGTGTACCGAAGCACGGCTGGTGATAGCACTGTCCCCTCTCCAGACGGCGACGCATAATATCACAGAATTTTCCGGCGTTATCCCCTGGAGATGCCCTGTCAGTCAAGACAAAGTGCGCCTCGATGACATAGTGCACATTCTGCAGTACCATGGCCGAACGCTGTTGTATGCAGTCTTGTGTACACAGGTAGAGATCGGTTTTCCCGCCTGACATTGCGCTTCGCACTTTGGTGGCTGAAATCGTTGCTGAAACTTCGTTTCGCCGTATGTTCGTAAACTGGATTGGGTTGAGGACATAGATTCTGTCGATAACCCAGCGCATTCCGGGATGCCAATAGATTGCTTCCAGAAGTCCTCGCGCTGCCGACGGTGTCATGACATCATAGCTGACGCGTTCGACTTTCATTTCTGGTCGGGTAAAGAGCGCATATTCGCCCCAAACCTCTACTCTTACAGACAAATCTGCTCACTCCTTTCGTTATATGAATAGCGCCTGGCTTTGTTCAGGTACCGTTAACGGCAAGCCTGTTTTCCTCGAATAGAGTGCAGGATTCAGCAGGATCCCGGCATTTTCGGCAATGGCCTCCAAGGCTCCGGCCTTGCACAGCTCTGAGAAATACCAACGGTAAATGGTTACACTGTACGGGCCAAGTTTTCTCAACAGATCACGATCTGGGCCATTCCGGCGGAGCTCCTGTATCAGCCCCTTGCTCTCTTCGATGGGAATATAAACCGTGTAATCCGCCCCATCGATCAGTTTAAAATTCTCTGAAACCGATTTAAAATTCAGTTTTCTTACATGATCTAAAATCTCTTTCTCATCCAGTTGTCTGTCATCTTTCAGATAGAACAGAAATTGAAAGTAGGAATGAATCGCTTCGAGGGAATCGATATCTCTATATGATTTGAGTATTCGCGCCGCAGCGCTGATATTTTGTTCCAGCATCCTCGGGGCCTTTGCGCTTGTACGGAAAATATGTACCAGACTTTCGTCTGCTGGTCGTTTTCCTTCCCGATTACAGCGGCCGCCGGACTGTATGATAGAATCCAACCCTGCAAGGGCGCGATACACCACGGGGAAATCCACATCTACACCCGCTTCAATCAGGCTGGTAGATATCACCCGGCAATCTTTCCCATCGTGCAGGCGCATCCGAATGCTTTGAAGCTGACATCTTCGATCATATGGAGTCATTGTTGTGGACAGGTGAAAGCTTCCATCATCTGCTTCGAGCGCAGCATATAGCGCCTGTGCCTGTCGCCGGCTGTTTACTACACACAACACCTGCCTGTGTGCTCGCAGACACTCAATCAGTCCTTCATCTGTCATTTGCCCATCGTCTGTATAGCGCACTCTGCGAAAGGCCTGATACATCCGCTCCGGCTCCGGGCAGAGTTCCCGTATTTGGGCTTCCGGAACATATTCCCGGAGCAGCCCTTCGACTGACGGCTGTGTTGCGGTGCAGAGGACGGCAGAGCATCTGTAGTTCTTTACTAACTCACCAATTGCCGCAAGACACGGCCGGAGATATGAAACAGGCAGCATCTGAGCCTCGTCAAATATAAGCACGCTCTGTGCAATGTTATGAAGCTTACGGCTTTTTCCAGGCTTATTTGAATAGATTGACTCGAAAAACTGTACCGCTGTAGTCAAAATAATTGGCGCCTCCCAGTTTTCCGTTGAGAATACGCGTTGATCTTCCAGCTCCGCCTCTGACGAAAACTCTGCGCCTGAGTAGTGGGCGGTAATGTTCTCCTGTCCAAAGATATCCTCGAAAACACTCTGCGTCTGCTCCAGAATAGAGCAATATGGAATAACATAAATGATCCTGCGCAGTCCGTGCCTGCTTGCGTGGTTTAAGGCAAACGCCATAGAGGAAACCGTCTTTCCGCCGCCTGTCGGAACGGTCATGCTGAAAAGCCCCGGCCGATCATCCCCGTGCTTGATCGCCGCCTTCAAAATCTGGCAGCGGCGAAGATTGATGTCTTTTTTTGTGTCCCACCAAGGAGCAATATAAGTGTTTAGCTTTTGTAGAAGATTTTTAATTGCTGTCGTCTTCAACGAAAGCGGCCGGTTCATAAAATACGCCTCTGTATCCAGCCAGTCAGCATCGGTCAGTGCAGAGAAAAGCATTTTCGTGTAGAAATAATTACCAAGCCCCGCCCTTCTCTCCCCGCCTGTCAGAACTATATCCGGCAGTTCCGTACGCCATACACTACAGTCTTCCAGTCCGCCTCTTCGAGCGTTGTTGATCCTCCCCATAAAGGTTTCCGCCAGATCATTTTTCGTTCCGAGATCAGCTAACCCGGCGTGATGCCCGGCAATGCACATAGCTGCGGGGTAGTTTTGCTTATCGTAAAGCAGCAACGCACCGGCCGTGGAGTGATCGACCCGTTTTTGACTGCCTGCGATTCGCTGCTGAAATGCAAGACTGTATTTGCCAATATCATGATAGAGTCCGCAGTAACGACCATCATTTTCTGCACAGAAAGCCTTGCAGAATTCTCCGCTGAGTTCAGCCACATTTTTAAGATGCTCTCTCAGGGCCTGTCCTTCCGGGTGTTCTTTGGTTGGACTATGAGCTAAATACTGATTGATAGACCTTCACTCCTTTGCATAGATTGAACTGCGATAGTCTACATGCAAATGACTGTCTTTTCCAAATTGATTATAGTATATCTGTCTGTTTATTATCAACAGAAATCATCTGCTCTTGGTCAACAATGATGCTGGATTCTTTCCTACCCTGACCAGATTTTGAAATCCCATCGAGGACAAAGCCTTTTGCCCATGTTATGGTAGTATTGTACACGAACAACGGTCCGATATAAAGGACTTTACTTGCTTGCACCCATCTAATTTTTTATAGATTCATAAATGGGTATCGATTTTCTCTGGAAAGATGTACCCTATAGTAGGCCGCAAGGGCGTCGTCCCTATGGTCAAAAAAACATCCGACAGCGACGAACGCCGCTGTCGGAAGCTCCAATTCAATCAGAATGCTCTTTACTTCGAAACGAATTCTGCGTTTATGGCAAGTCTTTCTCCAGCTCTGCCGGGATATCACGCCCGCCGTAGAGAATACGGAGAATCTGCACAGCGCCGCGCTCCTTCGCCACGTGATAGATTACGCAGTAGCGGTCGACCGCTGCCATCCGTACCACCTTCGCCGCTTCAAAGCCCAAGTCGAGGACTTTGTATCGCTCCGGCATGTCAGACAGGGACAGAATCTCCCGCTCGATACGATCCAACTGACGGTCTGCGTTGATTCTGGATTGCAGCACAAAGGCGATATACTCGTAGATGCCGCGGAGATCCGTTCTGGCCCGGTCGGTCATTTCGACCGTATAGCTCATGCGTGGTATTCCTCCCGCAGTTCAGCAAACACATAAGCGGCCGGTCTCACCCGTCCGGCGGCAGCGTCGGCAAAGCCCTTCTCGATTTCCGCTTTCAGTTGCTCTTTCGTGAGCTCGCTCATGTCGGGGACAGGGGTGGCGGGCAGCTTAACCTCAAAGGGGATGCCGCGCTGGAGAATGATCTGCTTGTAGAACATATTGATTGCGTTGGAAACGGGGATGCCCAGCGCCTCCAGAATGCTTTCGGCCTGGTCCTTGACCTCCGGCTCGATGCGTGCATACAGATTTGCAGTCTTGGCCATGTAGCAGCACTCCTTTCATGGCGGTTTGTATTCCATGACTATTATACTCTATTGTGCGCACGTTCGCAATACAAAAAATGATGTCAACCGTCAGAGCGGGCTCCTCCGGCACGGGGATGCAGAGATTCAGATGGAAAATACTGTCCTCGGTCTGGAAGCTCATCAGGCCGCCGTATTTTTCCACCACATAGCGGATCGAGCGCATCCCGTAGCCATGGCGGGCGGGGGCGTCTTTTGAGATCCCGGACGGGTCGTGCCTGTGCGCCTCTGAAACAATACCGAAAAAACGCGCGCCGCAGTATCAAACTGCGGCGCGTTTGCTGATTTTTCGGATTACTTTGCTTCCCACAGCACCGTATCGCCGAGGACGATGCGCTGCACGTCGTTGATGTCGATCGCGCTTCCCCAGCCGCAGCGGAGGTTCACGATGCCGTTTTCATAGGGGGTGGTCAGCGCGCCGCCGGTCGAGAACACCGAGCCGTCCGAGAAGATGAGCTGTCCCTCGATACAGACTATGTCCTCCAGAATGCTGTAGGGCCGGTAGGCCTCCCAGTCGGCCTTGGGCGTATGGAAGGCGGCGGCCTCCGGATAGCTGACCTGCCACACGGCACTAAACGGCGTCAGCTCCAGACCGACCAGCTCGATATCCCTGTCCACTTCCTCGTCGTGATAGACCCGGTGACCGAAATCGAAAAACCGCTGCTCCTGCTCGGTCGGCGTAAACCACACGCTGCCAAAGCTCTTCTGCTTGCTGAGCCACTCGACCGTCGTTCCGACATGGGCGTCCGCCTGCGCCTGGTGATCCCAGAGCGTCACGGTCAGGTGAACGCGGTCGCTGTGCTCGTAGGCCTGTGCCTGCGCAATGGCATTGTTGGAAATAAAGCATTCAAGTGTCAGCGTTTTGGTGCTCTCATCGTAGGCGTCGCGCAGGACCGCCTCGTGAATGGCCTCGCGGCCGGAGACGGAGATATCGGATTTCAGCTTCGGGTAGGCTGTCATCCAGTAGTCTTCGCCGTCGACGGTCATCCCGTCCAGCTTCCAGGCAAAGGAGACAGGCGACGGGAATCGGTCGAGATCGGCCCTTTCCACCGGCGAAACATTGACAAATACGCGCTGGGATTCCCCGTCGTTCACGGTGGAGAGCAGCGTCACGCCGGACTCGGAGTCCTCGTCCTCGACCGCGTATTCCACATAACTGCTGACATGGTTTTCTTCGATTTTCAGATCGGCCTTCAGCTCCTGCCGGCGCTTATCGTGGATGCTCCAGACCGCATAGGCCGTGATGCCCAGCGCCAGCACCAATACCGCTGCCAGCGCGAGCGTAAACAGACGTTTCTTTTTCATGTGTACGATCCTTTCCGGGGGACTCGCCGCCGCCCCGGGATCGCCGCGGTATGCTTCCAGAATGAAGCGTTCGTCGATGTCGCCGAACGCCTTTGACAACAGCTCCCGTTTCATGCGAGAAAGCCCTCCTTTACCAATTGTTTCCGCAATTTCTCACGCAGGCGGAACAGACGCACGGAGATCCGGTTGGCGCTGCCGCCTGTTTCGGCGGCCAGCGCGGCCACGGAATCGGCATACCAGTAGCGGCGGACGAACAGGATGCGGTCCTCGACGCTCAGCGCGGCGAGGAAACGGTTGATCGCGGCGCTGAGCTCTTTCGCGTCGTATTCCGTCTCTATGTCCGCACCGGAGGGGAGACACTCGGCCATCTCCTCGACGATCAGCGCGTAGTTTCCGCTGCGCTTTTCGGCCCGATTGGCGTGGTAGCGGTTCACGGCCAGATTGCGGGCGATGCGGCAGACGTAGGGTGCCAGAGGATCGGGCGCATGAGGCGGAATACTGTTCCAGGTCCTCAGGTAGGTGTCGTTCACGCACTCCTCTACGTCTAGCCGGTCGCTTAAGATGTTGGCCGCGGTCTTCCTCACCGCCGCGCCGTATTTGCCGTCCAGCTCTTTTATCGCCTGTTCCGAGCGCTCAAAGAACAGGCGAAGGATTTTGCTGTCCTCCAATTGCGTCACTTCCTTTCCGCCTCACCCTATATAACAGGATCGGCGGGCCGATCTTACACATGAATGAAAAAATTGAAGCAGAATAAAACACAATCTTCGATTAGGGCAATGGTTTGACTGTAGGGGCTGCCGCCCCCGGCAGCCCGTGCAGAAAATGCTGAAAAGTATAGAAATCCAAGGCAAAAACGCAACATATTGCGGATTCGCCTTGGATAGAGGGCATGTAAATATTGTGCCGCCGGGCCGTCGAGGGCGCCGGCCCCTACGGGTTCGGGACAGGGTTGCTGAACGTTTTTATGTCCGTTTACTTCTGCTCGATGTGGACGTTCAGGTGCTCGTAGGTCATCGCCACGCCGTGGCGCTGGAAGCTCTCGCGCACGTTCTCGTTCATGTCAAAGTAGACAGCCCAGTAGTCGGCGTTCACGACCCAGAGACGCACGGTGTACTCGATGCAGCTCTGCTTGTAGGCGCTCAGACGGACAAAGGGCGCGGGATCGTGCAGAATGCGGCTGTCCTGCTCGACGACCTCGAGGATCGCGGCCTTGACGTCTTCGGTGGCGGCGTCATACGAGGTGGAGAAGGTCATGTCGACGCGGCGCAGGGGCTCGCGGCTGTAGTTATAGATCGTGCTGCCGGTGATCTCGCTGTTGGGGATGCTGATGGAGACGTTGTCCAGCGTATCCATCGTCGTGTAGAAGAGACCGACGGTCTTGACAAGGCCGCTCTTTCCGGCGGCTTCGACAAAGTTGCCGGCCGCAAAGGGCTTGGTGATCAGCAGCGTCAGACCGGAGAAGAGGTTCGCGAGGATGTTCTGTACCGACAGGGACAGAGCCAGACCGGCGATGCTGACGACGGCGACAAGCGAGGTCGTGTCGATGCCGAGGGCGTTGGCGACAATGATGACCGCGACGGCCCAGAGAAGGATGTAGATGGCGTTGCGGAGGAAGCCCTTGATGGTGCCGTCAAGTTTGACGGTGGGATTGGCCATCAGCTTGTCCACAAGCTTCATCACCAGCTTGATCACGATGAAGCAGACGAGGAAGGAGAGAATCGCGGAGAACAGGGTGGAGAGCGCCATATCGCCGATGGACACTCTTCCGAGGGAGCTGAGATCTGCAGTTGTCATGGTGTATTCATTCCTTTCGTTTTTATATTAAGGGTATTTGCGTAACTATTCTGTTCCCCTGATTAGGGGGAGTTCAGAGGGGGAACGCCTCTGATTTTCCCGTCGCAACGGGAAAAAAGATTAAAATCTGTTTTTTCCGGGGACATGTGCCTCGGAAAAAACACTCATCACCCCGCGCGTCCTCGCAAGTTCCGTATCGTCTCGCTTCCGCCGAGGCGGCGAAAGCTCGCTCACTCCACTGCTCGTCCTTACCAAATGCAAAGCAGGTGCTTTGCATTTGAGAGGAAAACGGAAGGAGCGGAGATGCAGCTCTTCCGGCTCTTCGCAACCGGGAGAGCGAAATGGAGCGAGTTTCGTTTGACGTTGCGAGGCGTCCCCCGCAAGCCGAGTGCGCGCGGTGGGGTGCTTTCCCCTCTAACTGTTTAGTCCCGTAAGGGACTGAACAGTTATTATTTTTTGCCAAGGTAGCCCTCCAGGATCAGACTGGCGGCCACGGCGTCCACCGTGCGGCGGTGGATTTTCTCCCGCTTTCCGGCGGCGTGCAGGATGGCGTGCGCCTCGATGCTGCTGCGGCGCTCATCCCAGAGGATCACGGGCAGGCCGCTCTCCCGGATCAGCAGCTCGCGAAACTGGCGGCTCTTTTCGGCGCGCGGCCCCTCGCTGCCGTCCATGTTCTTCGGCAAGCCCAATACCAGCGTGCCGACTTCGCGTTTTTTGGCCTCTTCGGCGATGCGCATGGCGGCGCGCTCCATGTTCCACTCCTCCATGGTCCAGGCCTCGCCGACGAGCGTGCCCGTCAGATCCGACACGGCCAGACCGATGCGCGCATCGCCGAAATCAATTCCCATCGTCCGCATGGCGCACCTCCAGTCCAAAGCATCCGCGGATCTCCCCGGCCATATACAAACTGCCGACCGCGCAGACCATGCCGTCCTCACCGGCCCAGGCAATGGCCTGCGTCACGCCGTCGCGGATCGTGTCGCAGACGGCGACGCGCTTGCCGGTTTTTTCAAAAAGCGCGGCGAGCTCGGATGCGGGCAGGGCGCGCTCGCTCTCGGGCGTCACGCAGACGAAGGCGTCTCCGGCCGGGGCGAGGATGCGCGCCATGCTCTCATAGTCCTTGTCGCGCAGAATGCCGAGCAGCAGCACCCGGCGCGTGTCGGGGAAGTAGTTCTGCAGGTTTTCGACGGTCGTCTCGACGCACTGGGGGTTGTGCCCGCCGTCGACAATGAAGGCGGGAGACTCGCTCACCGGCTCAAAGCGGGCGGGCCAGGCTGCAGCGTAAAGCCCGTGCTCCACGTCCTCCGGCTCGATCCGCCAGCCGCGGCGGCGCAGTACCTCCGTCAGCTCGATCACGACGGCCGCATTGCGGCGCTGATTGGCGCCGAGCAGGCTGATCGCATAGGGTGCGCCGCGGTAGCTGAAGACCTGTCCCTCAAGCGAGTCGAATTCGACCGCGAGCTGCGAAAAGTCCGCGATATGGAGCGCCGCGCCCATTTCCTCGCAGCGGCGGCGGACAACCTCGGTCACGCTCGCAGACTGCTGATAGAGTACGACCTCGCAGCGCTGCTTGATGATCCCGGCCTTTTCCGCGGCGATCTCTTCAACGGTGTCGCCGAGCACCGCCGTGTGGTCGAGCCCGATGTTCATGATCACGCAGGCCTCCGGCGCGTCGATCGCGTTCGTGGCGTCCAGACGGCCGCCCAGGCCGACCTCGAGCACGACGATCTCGCAGTGCTCGCGCGCAAACCACAGCAGCGCCGCGGCGGTCATCAGCTCAAATTCGGTGGGGTGCTCATCCATGGCCTCGGCCTGGGGCTTCACGAGCGATACGATGTCCACAAGGTCAGCGTCGGGAATCTCGACGCCGTTGATCTGCATGCGCTCGTTGAAGCGGCTGAGATAGGGCGAGGTGAAGAGCCCCGTGCGGTATCCGGCGGCTTTCAGCACTGAGGCTGTCATCGCCGCGCAGCTGCCCTTGCCGTTCGTCCCGGCGATGTGGACAAATTTCAGCTGCTTCTGAGGGTCGCCCAGGCGCTTGAGCAGCTCGCTGATGCGCTCCAGTCCCGGCTTCGAGCCGAACCACTGCAGGCCGTCGATATAGGAGAGAGCCTCCTGATAGGTCATCCCTGATGCCTCCCGTCTGTTGTAGGGGCGGCTATCAGCCGCCCGCGCGGTGAATTTTTATGTTGAGTGCGTAGGGAGGCAGGCCGCCTTGCCGCGAATGCTCCGCGGATTGTCTCGTAGGGAGCGATCTGGGGATCGCTCCCTACGAGAACTGCCTGTTCAACAAGTGCCGTAGGGAGGCATCCCCAGATGCCTCCGCAGATCACGCACAGAATGCGGCCGCAGACGGAAACCGATGCCTCCAACCTATTATAAATGACAGCAGAAAAGAAAACAATAAAAGAATGTGTGAAAGAAGTAAAATCTCTCCGCGCCATGCGGCGCGGAGAGAACGGACGCAGGAAAAACAGACTTAATACGCGACGCCCCAGTAGACCTCGCACTTGGCGGGTTTTCCGCAGACGGGGCAGACGTCGTCAAGGTGCTCCTGGTTAAACGGGATGCAGCGCGAGGACATGCCGGCCTTTTCCTTCATCTGGAGCTCGCAGTCGAGCTCGCCGCACCACATGGTCTTGATGAAGCCGCCGTTTTTCTCCTGCAGCTCCTTCGCCTCGTCGAGCGTGTGGGCAACGTAGGTGTGCTCCTCGAGATTGCGCTTGGCTTTCTCAAAGAGCCCGTTGTGCACGGCCTCGAGCAGCTCGCCGGCCTTCTGCTCCAGCTCGTCGAGCGAGACGACGGTCTTCTCGCCGTTGTCGCGGCGGACCATCACACAGCTGTTGTTGGCCATATCGCGCGGGCCCATCTCGACGCGCACGGGCACGCCCTTCATCTCGTACTCGGCGCACTTCCAGCCCATGCTGTTGTCGCTCAGGTCGATCTTCGCGCGGTATCCCGCGGCGTTCAGACGGTCGCAGAGCTCCTGGGCCTTCTCGGCCACGCCGGGCTTGTGGGCGGCCACGGGCACCACAATCAGCTGCGTCGGGGCCACCTTCGGGGGCAGGACAAGACCGTTGTTGTCGCCGTGCGTCATGATGATGCCGCCGATCAGACGGGTCGAGACGCCCCAGGAGGTCTGGAAGGGGTTGACGCGCTGGTTGTTTTTGTCGGTAAAGGTGATGTCGAAGGCGCGGGCAAAGCCGTCGCCGAAGTAGTGGCTGGTGCCGGCCTGCAGGGCCTTGCGGTCGTGCATCATGCACTCGATGGCATAGGTGGCCTCGGCGCCGTTGAACTTCTCCTTATCGGTCTTGCGGCCGCGGGTGACGGGCATCGCCAGCACGTTTTCGCAGAAATCGGCGTAGACGTTCAGCATGCGCTGGGTGTAGGCCTCGGCCTCCTCGGCCGTAGCGTGCATCGTGTGGCCCTCCTGCCACAGGAATTCGCGGTGGCGCAGGAAGGGGCGGCTGGACTTCTCCCAGCGCAGCACGCTGCACCACTGGTTGTAGCACTTGGGCAGGTCGCGGTGGGAGTGGATGATGTTGTGGAAATGCTCGCAGAACAGCGTCTCCGACGTGGGACGGACGCAGTAGCGCTCCTCAAGCGTCTCGCTGCCGCCGACCGTGACCCAGGCGCACTCGGGGGCAAAGCCCTCGACGTGGTCCTTCTCCCGCTGCAGCAGGCTCTCGGGGATCAGCAGCGGCATATATACGTTCTCAACACCGCATTTTTTGAACTCGGCGTCCAGGATCTTCTGCATATTCTCCCAGATGGCGTAGCCATAGGGGCGATAGATGAAAACACCCTTGATCGAGGAATAGTCGATCAGCTCTGCCTTGCGGCACACGTCGGTGAACCACTGGGCAAAGTCGACCTCCATATCGGTGATCTGCTCTACTTTTTTATCGTTGGCCATTGTCATACCTCTCTTAAAGCTTTCGCAGCCATTTTGGTTACAGACACCTATTATATGCTTGATAATAGCCTCCGTCAAGCAAGTTTTATCACTTCCAGGCCAAATTCGGTACGGTTTTCCTTGACTTTTCGGCAGGAACGCATATAATGTACGTTACTGATTCTGCGCCCTGCGCCATCTGGCGGCTTCAGGAGCGGGATCATCAATCGGAGGTGACCGATATCAACAGACAACGATTCCTATCTGAGCTGGCCAAGCTCCTGTCCTTCATGCATGAAGAAGACCGGCAGCGCGCCATCGCGGCCTATACGGCCCTGTTCGATCAGGCCGACGATGAGCAGGCCATGCTCCAGACCCTGAACACCCCGCTGGTGCAGGCGGTGCAGGTGGCCCGCGCCTACAACTCCGGCCATCACGGCGATGGGGAAGCGGACGGCATCCCGCCCTATCTGCAGACGATCTACGACATCGGCACGGCGGCGCTCAGCGAGCAGCCGATCCAGAATCAGGCGGACGAGGACCAGTTCTCGCTGTTTGACGAGGAGCGCGAGGCTGCGCCCGCCTATGACACGTCGCCCTATGTCCCGCAGGAAGCCGAGGCGACCGCCGAGACGCCGGTCAGCAACAGCGCCCCCGCCGGGGAGAGCGCGCCGGAGGCTGCCGCCGCGGTGATCGAGACTGTGCCCGCCGAGAACGAATACGAAGCCCCTGTCGCTGCAGCCGAGATCCCGGCTGCAGAGGAGACGGAGATCGCCGCACCCGAGGAGTCCGAGCTTCCGCCGTCGGACATCAGCCGCGCCGCAGAGAGCGCGCGTAGCGAGACCGTGGACGAGCCGGAGCAGGAGCTGGAAAAAAAGGTTTCGGATTTCCTGGACAATTTCACGCTCAAAACCGAAGAGTCCGAGCCGCTTCCCCCGGATACGCCGAGCGAGCTTGCAAAAAAGCCGCGCCGCATCGCGGTGGACAAGACCCTGCGCAAGCCGCGCGTGCCGCTGCTGATCCTCTACTGTCTCTTCGCCATCCCGCTGACGCTCGCGCTGATCGTCATCCTGCTGGCCCCCACGGTGGTGAGCCTTGCGGCAGGTCTTCTGTGCGGCGTGACCGGCGTGCTGGGCTTTCTCAGCATTTTCTCCAGCTTTTCGCTGATGTGCGATATGCTGGTCGTGGCCGGCATTTCGCTCATTCTGCTGGCTGTTGGCCTGCTGCTGCTGTGGCTGTTTATCTGGCTGATCGGCGGCGCGATCGCGGGGATCGTCCGCACAGCGGTCGACCTCGGCGGCAAATGGTGCTATAAGGAGGTGCCGGCGGAATGAAAAAGGGTTGGAGATTTGTCCTGACGCTGGTGCTGATCCTCGTGCTGCTGGGCGCTGTCGCCGTCGGCGTCGGCTTCCTGACAGGTTCGAGCTTCGAGAAGGCCTACAACGGCCTGGTCGGCAGCCCGGTATTCACCTTCATCAACACGATGATCGGATACTGGAACCAGTTTGTCGACAGCTGGAGCACCTGGCTGCCGGTATAAGCGGTAAAAAATAGTCTCTCGTGATTTCACGAGAGACTATTTTTTATACCGTTTTCCACAGCCGGATGACGCCGCGGTCGTTGAGCTGCTGCACGGCGGAGAGCAGCACGGGGCACAGCAGCGCTCCCCAGAAGCCGCCGACGCGCCAGCCGACATAGATGCTCAGCAGGGCCGGGAGCGCTTCGAGACCGATCTGATCGCCGAGGAGCTTGGCCTGCAGGATATTCCGCACAATATTGCAGACCGCCCACGCCCCTGCGAGTCCGAGCGCCAGACGGCTCCGCTCCTGCAGCAGGGCGAGCACGGCCCAGGGCAGCAGAACGGTCCCGACGCCGAACACCGGCATGGCGTCCACCAGCGCGGTCACGGCCGCCGTCAGCAGCGGCGAGCGGACGCCGAGCAGCAGAAAAAACAGCAGCAGCTCGAAAAAGGTCAGCCCCATCAGCAGCAGCTGCGCGCGCAGCCAGCCGCCGAAGCTCTGCCGGAGCTCGCCGCTGAGCGCCTGTGCGCGCTGCAGCAGCGGCTCGGGCAGCTGCGCGGCGAGGAAGGCCGTCACGCGCGGATAGGACGCCGAAATCAGCCAGCTTGCGAGCATGGCCGTCAGCGCGAACAGCAGCGCGTCGGGGCTCGACTGGGCCATGCCGCGCAGCGCGTCCAGCAGCCACTCAAACACCGCGGCCGGCACGCTGTAGAGAGCGCGGTTGAGCGCGTCGAGGGCGGCCTTCAGTGTCTCGGAGGCGCTCTCCCCCTGGGCGAGCGCCAGCAGCCGCCCTTCGAGACTGCCGAGCGTCCGACCGAGCGCTGCGAGCAGGGCGGGCGCCTCGGCCGCCAGCTGTTCGAGCGCCGAAAGACCGCGCGAGAGCAGCAGCGTGCCGAGCGCTGTCGTAAAGCCCAACAGCAGCAGCGCCGTCAGCGCGGCGGCCAGCGGACGGCGCAGGCCGCGTCCGATCAGTGTGCGCACTGCCCCCTCCGCGGCTGCGGCCAGGGCGAAGGCCAGCAGAAAGGGGGCCGTCCACGGCAGAATAAAACGTACCCCCAGCCACAGGCAGCCCAATACGGTCCCGCCGGTGACCAGCAGGGAAAAACAGCGCTCGGCGTAGCGCGGCAATCCGATCGCCTCCTCCCGAATTCTCTTTCAGCCAGTATAACCGCAAGCTGCCAAAGCTAAACAGGCACCACGGTTGATCGCAAGCCATAGAATGGCGTGTCAAGGGAGGACACTATTCCATGTTGATCGTTCAAAAATTCGGCGGCAGCTCGCTCGCCGATCTCGATAGATTGCGCCGCGCGGCGGCGATCGCACTCAAAAGGCAGCGCGGCGGACACCGCGTGGCGGTGGTGGTATCGGCCATGGGAGACAGCACCGACGAGCTGCTCGCGCGTGCAAGGGAAATCCTGCCGGAGCCCTCTCCGCGCGAGCTCGATATGCTGCTCAATACCGGGGAACAGCGCTCGGCGGCGCTGTTTGCACTGACACTGCAGAGTCTTGGCGGCGCTGCGCGCTCGTACACCGGCTGGCAGGCCGGGATCGTGACCGAGGGGCCCTTCGGGGACAGCCGCATCCGTGCGGTACATCCCGAGCAGATCGAGCGCTGCCTCGCAGACGGCGCGATCCCGGTGGTCTGCGGCTTTCAGGGCAGCAGCGACGGCGGCGAGCTGACGACGCTCGGGCGCGGCGGCTCGGACACGACGGCGGTCGCGCTCGCCGCCGCGCTGGGGGCGGAGCGCTGTGAGATCTATACCGACGTGCGCGGCGTCTATACGGCCGACCCGCGCCGAATCCCGGAGGCGCGGCTGCTCGGCGAGATCGACGCGCGGGATATGCTGGCCCTTGCACGCGCCGGGGCGCAGGTGCTGCACGAGCGCTCGGTCGAGAGCGCGCTGCGCGGCCGCGTGCCGCTGTGGGTGCTGCCGGCCTTCACCGAAGGGGAGGGCACCGCCGTGCGCATGCTCGCCGAGACGGAAAGACCGCCGCTCGCCGGAGCGACGGCGCACGGCGGTACCGTGACCCTGGTCGGGCGCGAGGCCGCGGCGCCGATGCTCCTGCGCCTGCGGCTCGCGCTCGAAAAGGAGCGTATTCCGATCGAAGCCGCGGCCGTCGCCTCCGGCGCCGTCAGAGTCACCGTGCCGGAAACGCATGAAAGCCGCGCACTGCAGATCGCGCACGGTCTGATCGGCGGATAAAAAGGGCGTGCTGCAAAATGCGGGAAACCACGAAAAACCCGGTCACTCACGTAGGGGAGGGGCTTGCCCCTCCCGAGCACGCAAACGTATAAATTCGCAAAAAATATACGGCGCGACCGCAAAATGCTGCGATTGCGCCGTATATTGCCTGTAAATAATAACATAGTGCCGCCGGGAGGGGCGAGCCCCTCCCCTACGGTCGTTCCTTATTCTTCTTTCTTCTCCGGTGCGATCACGACGCGCTTGCCGTGGATCGAGAGCCTGCCCGCACAGAAGAGCGCGACGGCCTGGCTTAAGAGCTTCCACTCGGCGTCCACCGTGACGCGGCGGCGCAGACTGTCGGGATCGTCGTCCGGCAGGATCGGCACGGCCTGCTGCAGGATGATCCCGCCCACGCGGCCATCGCCGTCGGCAAAATAGGCCGTGGCGCCGGTGACTTTCAGTCCGCGTTCGAGCACGACACGCTGAATGTCGCCGCTCTCGTCCTCATAGGCGGGGTAGAGAGCCGGATAGGTGCCGATGATGCGGTTTTTAAACTGATAAGGGATCACGCCGAGCGGCAGATCGTAGCCCGCCAGGATCACAAGGTCGATGTCCATATCCCGCAGCTTGTTGGCCACGGCCATCGAGTGGCTCGTCATCGTGGGAAACAGCTCCGGGTCCACCACATAGGCCGGCACGCCGGCGTTCAGGGCGCGGGCCATGGCATAGGCGTCTTTCTGCGGCGAGATCACGGCGACCAGCTCAAAATGCGGCAGCTCCTTGAAATACAGGGAGTCCAGGATCGCCTGCAGCATGTCGCCGTCACCGGATACCAGCGCGGCCGCGCGGACAGTGTTCAGTTTTCTCGCGGCCTGGGGCATGGTGCGCTTCCACCTTTTTGTTCGTACTTGTCAAGCGCGCGAAAGAGGGGTATAATGACTCCATTCTTCCGCAGTTCGTCGAATCGTGTCAAATTGCGGCTCTTGAAATGCTATTATATCTCATATTGGAGATTCGGTCAAGATGGGAGGGCCGGAAATGACAGAACTATATTTGATCCGCCACGTTCAGGCGGAGGGCAACCTCTACCGGGCCATGCAGGGCCACTGGAACGGCGCGCCCACCGCACTCGGACTGCGCCAGCGCGATCTGCTCGCCGAGCGCTTCCGGGACATCTCCGTGGACGAGCTCTGGTCCAGCGACCTCACGCGCGCGCAGATGACGGCCTCCGCCCTGCAGAAATACCGGCCGCTCCGTCTGCACACCGATCCGATGCTGCGGGAGATCAACGTCGGCCCCTGGGAGGGGCAGTTCTTCGGCAACCTGCGCCACGATAAGCGCGAAGAGCTGGAGGCCTTTGCCAGACATCCGAGCCGGTGGCAGCTTGACGGGGCCGAGACCTATGCCGACGTGATGGACCGCGTGACGGCGGCCGTGCGCGCGATCTGTGAGCGCTGCGAGGGGAAAACCGTGGCCATCGTGAGCCATGGCGTGTCGATCCGCTGCTTCCTGGCGCGCGAGCTGGGGCTGGATATCGACGACCGGACGGCGCTGCCGCTCGGCGACAACACGGCGGTCAGCCACCTTTTTTATGAAAACGGCGTCTTCACGGCGGACTACTTAAACGACTGTGCGCACCTCGCGCCGCTCGGTCACAAGGACGGCGTCCGTCCTCCGGAGCTGCGCGACGAGCCGCTGGATTTTGTGAAGGACGCCGCCTACTACACCCAATGCTATGCCGACGCCTGGATCGCGGCGCACGGCAGCCTGGAGGGCTTCTCGTCCGAGAGCTATCTCTGCAGCGCGCGCGAGCACCAGCGCGTCGAGAGCCGCGCGGTGCTGAAGATCTTCCGCGAGGAGGAGCCGGTCGGCCTGCTCGATCTGGACACGCGCCGCGGCGCGCATGCCGGTTACGGCTGGATCAGTTTGCTCTACCTCAACGCCGATGCGCGCGGCCAGGGCCTGGGCATCCAGCTGCTGGGCCGGGCCATCCTCTATTATAAAACGCACGGACGCCGGGCGATCCGCCTGCACGTGGCCGAGGACAACCGCAGCGCGGTGAGCTTCTACCGCCGCTGGGGCTTTCATGTGCTCGGCAGCGAGCGCAACGAGCTCGGAAACCTTCTGCTGATGGAAAAGCGCCTGGAGGCCGACCATGCCTGAGCCTCTGGCGCGTGTCGAGACGCTGGCGCTGCCGCGAAACGGCCGCACGCTGGTCGTCTCGGATATCCACGGCAATCTGCCGTATTTGAAGGGTCTGCTGGAACTGGCAAATTTCGGTGAAAACGATCTGCTGCTCGTGGACGGGGACTTCCTTGAAAAAGGCCCTGACAGCCTGGGCACGCTGCGCTGTCTGATGGCGCTCAGCGCACGCGGACAGTGCCGCGCGCTGCTCGGCAACTGCGACGGCTGGCACGAGATCTTTGACTATTCGCCTGCCTCTGACCGCCATGTGCTCAATTACATTCAAAAGCGGCGCTGCGGGATCTTATGGGAGATGCTGCGCGACAGCGGCGTCGATCCGCTGGCGCTCGGCGAGCTTGCACCCGTCAAAGCGCTGCTGCGCGAGCGCTACGGCGCGGAGTTTGCCTACCTCGCCTCGCTGCCCGATGCGATCGAGAGCGAGCGGGCCGTGTTCGTCCACGCGGGCTGCCGGCCGGACAAGCCGCTGCGCGCGCACACGGCGCGCGAGCTCAACCACCGCGACGCGTTCCTGAACGAGGGCTTTTCCTTCGACCGCTGGGTCGTCGTTGGCCACTGGCCTGTGATGCTCTACGGGGAGAACACTGTCTCCGCCGCGCCGATTCTCGAGCGGGAGCGGCATATCGCCTGCATCGACGGCGGCTGTGTGCTCAAGGACGACGGACAGCTCAACGCCCTCGTGATCCCCGGCGACGGCGGCGATTTTCAATGCCTGGCCTACGATCCGTTCCCGGCGCGCCGCGTGAAAACGGCGCAGCAGGGGAGCACGCGTTCGTACTATATCCGTTGGGGCGACAACGAGGTCGAGGTGCTGCGCCGCGGCGCGGAGTTCTCGCTCTGCCGCCACCGCCGCACCGGCTATGAGATGGAGATACTGACAAAATACCTCTACGATCCCGGCCCGGTCAGCCGCTGCAACGACTGTACCGACTATGTACTGCCGCTCGCACCGGACGACGAGGTGCGCGTGGTCGAGGAGACGAGCCGCGGTTATTTCGTCAAGCACAAAGGCGTTTCCGGCTGGTACTTTGGGGAATTACTATGAACGGCTGGCTTTCTGTTCTCTGGGGCGAGTTGGCGCTGATGAGTCTTGTGCTGTTTGGGCTGATGGGCATTGACAAGCGCCGGGCGCGAAAAGGCCGCTGGCGCGTGCGCGAGCGGACGCTCTTTTTGCTGGCCCTGCTCGGCGGCGCGAGCGGCGGCACGCTCGGGATGTTCCTCTTTCACCACAAGACCCGCCACTGGACCTTCCGGCTGAGCTTCCCGATACTGGCGGCCGCGCAGCTGCTCGGCGCGGCGTATCTCAGTATTCAGATGTAAAGTTCGACTTAATCGCACAAGGGCCGGACTTACTGCAATGCCTTCCCCTTTGAGGGGAAGGTGGCATCCGGCGTCTCACGCAAGCCGGATGACGGATGAGGTGTTGTCACAGGCGCAGGGTACGCGGAGGCATCTGGGGAAACGGGACCTTCCCGCTGCCGGTGGCAGAGGAAGGGAAGGTTCCGTTTCCGCAGCCGCGCCTTTGGCGGGCCGTCGCGTAA
>ONNS01000036.1 GCA_900319275.1 uncultured Eubacteriales bacterium | reverse complement strand
TTTTTCCTAATCCTTTGCATGTCTTCATGCAAAGGATCGGAGACTACAATGCAATTTATTCCCAATACACGCCTTACGGCGTGTGTACAGAGAAGTTATATCTTCTCTGTGGCGGCGTTTCGCCGCCTGGGAAATAAATTATAGACGTAGGAAAAGAGGTGCGTTTCGTTTGAATATCAACAATATGGAGATCGAGCGTAAGTTTCTGATTGCCATGCCGGACATGAAGTGGCTCTCCGCTGTCGCTGCGTATACGGAGATCACACAGACCTATCTGCGCGCGCTGCCGGACTTCAGCACCAATCGCGTCCGCAAACGCGGGCGTGGCGGCGTGTATACCTATACGCACACCCGCAAGCAGCACATCACCGATGTGACGCGCGTCGAGCTCGAGGATGAGATCAGCGAGCGGGAGTATCTCGAACTGCTCTCTGAGGCCGATCCCGAACGCCATACGATCCAGAAGACGCGGTATTGTCTTGATTATGCCGGGCAGACTTTTGAGATCGACATTTTCCCGTTCTGGACCACGCAGGCCTATATGGAGCTGGAAATGTGTGCGGAGGATCAGAAAATCGAATTTCCGCCGCAGATCCGTATTCTGCGCGAGGTCACAGCCGATCCTCGCTATAACAATTCCGAGCTCGCGCGCAAGATCCCGGCTGAGGATGCTTTTTCTGAAACATCGAATCTCACATGGAAAGGATGATTGATTTGAAAAGATGTATTGCAGTGCTTGTCACCGTGCTGCTTGCCTTTTCTCTGACGGCCTGCTCGGCCCAGAGTCTGAAGCTGCAGCAGCTGCCCGAGGCGACAGCGGCGCCGACCGCCGCTCCGGCCCCAACGGCTGCCCCCACAGCGGCGCCGGCTCCGGCGAGCGCGCCGACCGAAGCGGCAGAGACCGGCAACAGCGTCATGGAGCTTGGCAACCATGTGGTCGTCAATGTGGTGAACAATCTCGAGGTCTTTACGGCCCCGGACGGCACGGAGCAGACGATCCTGAACTTTGCCTATGAAAACGCCCGCGTGTTTGTGGAGGGGCGCGAAGCCGCCTCAGCGGCTATCAATGCCGTGCTTGGCGTAGGGGACGAGCTGTACTATTCCGGCGAAGGCGAGCACAGCGGCATGAACGGCCTTCTCGAGATGGCCACCGACAACTATGCCCGCGCCAAGGATACCGGGGAGGATCTCGCGCTGGAGTTCTCCTCCTCCCGCAGTGTCACGGTCGGCCGTTCGGATGACCGTGTACTGAGCCTTGTCTACAGCGTTCGCGGCTTTGACGGCGGCGTCAGTGCGCTGATGTATGACCGCGCCTATACCTTTGACACGGAGAGCGGCAAACAACTGACACTCGTCGAACTGAGCGCCGACGGCGAGGCGCTGCGCAGCTTTCTGATCAAGACCTTAAAGCAGCAGGCCGAGGCGAATGCGGCTGCCATCACGCTCGCGGACGATGCGGATACGCAGCTCGACGCGCTCCTTCGAGAGGGTAACTGGAGCCTTACCGGCAGCGGGATCGATATCTTTGCCAATGCCGACGAGATCGAAACGGCCAATGGCGGCATCATCCACTTCGTCATCCCGTACGAGTCGCTCGCTTCCTATATCGACAGCAAATGGCTGCCGGTCGGCCGCGGCGGCAGCGGCGAGATCCGTCTTTCGCAGCAGGAGGATGTGGCCGCGGGCTCGGTGGAGTATTTCGACCGTCTGCTGGTCGATGAAGACGGACAGCATCTCTGCCTGATGGTCGATGGCGTCGTCTACGACCTCGAGCTCTGGCGGGTGGCCTATGCCGGGGCCTTCTATCCCTCCCATCTGCTTTGGCACGGCAGCTATCTGCAAAATGCCGCGCTGCAGCTCGACACGCTGATCCCCGACGGCATCCCGTCGCTGATGGTGCGCTACAAGGACGCGGACGGAAACCAGGTTTCCCGTCTGATTTCCCAGAGCGGGGAGGACGGCAGCCTGCTGCTGATCGACCCCGACGAGTTCCAGACCGTGGGCTAAGAACCGAGCCCTTAAGTAACCGCTGATTAATACGCCTTCGGCGCCTGGCGGCAAATCATTTGCCAGCTCTGCGTTATAAAAACTTGAAATACACAAAGTATTTCTGCGTTTTTATGCCTTGATCTGACAAAGATTTGCTTGCCATTCGCTCTCGCCGTATTTAATCATCGCTTACTTAACGGCAGCAACACGGATTTACCGTAGAATAAGACAATCAAGGAGCCCCTTCGTTCACTGTGCAGGGTGAACAAAGGGGCCCTTTCAGAAATAGCAGGGAGCTTGTGCCCATACACAGGGAGCCGGACAGAGAACAGAAAAAAGGCAACAGAAATTGACAGGCCTTGTTCGCTTCGGTTGGTTGTGCAGGACGCAACCAAATGCTACAATACTCATATAAATCATACCGCAAGGAGCTTGCCATGAATATTGTAGAACTGAAAAACGTCTGCAAGAGCTACCCGAGCTTTCGTCTGCAGGATGTCTCTTTTGCGCTCGAGGCCGGGACGATCACCGGCTTCATCGGGCGCAACGGCGCGGGCAAAACCACCACGATCAAGTCCATGCTGAATCTTGTCCACACGGACAGCGGGGAGGTATCCTATTTCGGTCTGTCTCTTACAGGAAATGAGACGCAGATCAAGCAGCGCCTCGGCTATTCCACCGGCACGGTCAGCTGGTATCCGAGAAAGACGATCCGGGATATCGCCGGCATCACCAAAAGCTTTTATCCCAGCTGGGATGAGGAGGCCTATCGGCACTATCTCGTGCTCTTCGGTCTGGACGAGAGCAAAAAGCCGATCGAGCTGTCGGAGGGGATGAAGGTGAAATGCAATCTCCTGCTGGCCCTTTCGCATAAGGCCGAGGTGTTGATTCTCGACGAGCCGACCAGCGGGCTCGATCCGTTTTCGCGCGACGAGTTGCTTGAGCTCTTCACCGAGCTGAAGGCGCACGGTGTCACGATCCTGTTTTCCACGCATATCACGTCGGATCTGGAGCGCTGCGCGGACAATATCGTCTATATCAGCCGGGGAAAGATCCGCTCCGACTGCCCCAAGGCGACGTTTCTGCAAAGCTTTGGAAAACCGGGAGAGACGCTGGAAGAGGTCTTTTTGAGAATGGAGCGGGAGGTGGACGCATGAGCGCGCTGTTAAAAAAAGAGATGCGTCTTAGCGCATCGATCCTGTCTTATCTGTTTATCCTGTTTGCCTTTATGACGCTGCTGCCCGGGTATCCGATCCTCTGCGGCGCGTTCTTTATCACGCTGGGCCTCTTCCAGAGCTTCCAGAGCGCCAGAGAGGCCAACGATATCGTCTATACCGCGCTTCTGCCGGTTGCCAAGCACGATGTGGTCAAGGGAAAGTTTTTATTCTGCGTTTTTATCGAGCTCACCGGCTTTGTCCTGATGGCCGCGCTGACGCTCGTGCGTATGACGCTGCTGTCCAATGCTATGGTCTATCGGCAAAACGCGCTGATGAATGCCAATCCTTTCTTTTTGGCTGTGGTCCTGCTGATCTTCGGCCTGTTCAACTGGATCTTTGTCGGCGGCTTTTTCAAGACCGCTTACAAGTTCGCAAGGCCCTTCGTGACTTACATCATTGTGTGTTTCCTTGTGATCGGCGTGGCGGAGGCGCTGCATCACGTGCCGGGGCTGGAAGCGCTCAACGCCTTTGGCTTTGAACAGCTGGCGCTGCAGCTTGCCGCGCTGCTCGGCGGCATGCTGGCCTGCGGACTGATCACTTTTGCCTCGTATAAAACGGCATGCGCCCGCTTTGAAAAAATCGACCTGTAGAGGAAAAGACCATGCTTAAGGACAATCTGGTCATGCTGCGAAAGCTCAACGGCTTTTCACAGGAGCAGGTAGCCGAAAAAATCAATATCTCGCGCCAGGCCTATGCCAAATGGGAGAGCGGCGCGACGGTCCCGGACATTGAGAAGGCGGCGCTGCTTGCCCAGATGTACGGCGTGAGTCTCGACAGTCTGATGAAAACGGAGACTGCAGAGGGAGTCGGGGTGCTCCCGCCCGCACCGCTGGGAAAGAATATCTGGGGCACGGTCACGGTAGGCGAGCGCGGCCAGATCGTGATCCCCAAGGCCGCCAGGGATAAGTTCGCGCTGAAAACCGGAGAGCGGCTGATTGTGCTGAGCGATGAAAACGGCATCGCACTGCTGCCGGCCGAGGCCTTCGAGCGCCAGCTGCAGGAGCTGATGGACAGAATATCCGGAAAAAAATAATACGTAGATAGAAAGAACAGCCATACAGAGTCGTAAACTGTAAGGCTGTTCTTTTTGTTAGTTTTAACCGTACAGGCTCCAGGCGGCGCCTGTCTGCATCATGGAATCATAGTCAAAGATGCGGCGGATCTCGGCGTAGTATTCGTTGGGCTCGCCGTTTTCGTCAAGACGCCAGTTGCCGTTGCCCTCGGCCGGGTCGATCCAGCGGAACTCAAACTGACAGTTCGGCATGCGGCTCTGGATCTCCTGCTGCTGATCGGCGGGAATGTTGCTCATCGTGCACCAGAAGCGCTTGAGATTCGGCAGCTCGTAGAGAGGAGAGATATCGTTCATACCGCCGCGGTTGTAGCTGATGTTCAGATGCTCAAGCTTGGTGCAGTTGGCCAGCGGCGCGACGCTCGGATATTCGGCGTTGAAGATCTCGAGGAAGCGCAGATTCGGGCAGTTGGCAAAGGGCGAGAGATCGCGCACCCAGGTGACGGAGAAGATCGCAACTTCGAGCTTCGGCATATAGCGGACGAAGTCGATATTCGTGATGCAGTTGTGACCCATGTCGATGTACTTGACGTCGGTGCAGTATTTCAGCGGGCCGGACACACCGTCTGTGACGGTACCGGTGGCCCAGATCATCTCGGTGTCGGTCAGACAGTTGAACTTGCCGAAATGAATGCGCCAGATGATTTTTTTATCGGGGAACTCATCGCGCAGCTGGGCCATGGCGCTGTCTGTAGTGCCGCAGTCGTCCAGAACCAGCGCCTTGAGGTTGTACATAAAGGGCAGGATCTCGCGGAAGCGGTTCAGCCCCGCGTCGCCGATCTGCATATTTGCATACTCCAGACGCTCGTCCCCGGTGGAGACGGTTTTTCCGAAGAGCTCAAAGGCATAGGTCAGCGCCACCTGCGGATACTGCTGGGCAAGCTGTGCGGCCTCGTCCATCGTCAGGCGGCTCTCGCCGTCGGCGTTCACGAGGTTCACCTGCTTTAAAAGCGGCAGCTGCGAGAGCTCCGGCAGGACGGCCACGATCTCGTCGGCCGTCAGCGCCGAGAGATCCAGCTCTTCAAGATCGTAGTTGTAGACAGTCCCGTTCACGGTCACGGGGTATTCGATTGTCGCTTCGGGATAGGCAGTGTCAAGCGCGAGCATCTGCTCGGCGCTCGCAATGCCCTCGCTGAGCGTGATCGCGCTTAGCCTGGGCAGCCAGGGAGCATTGGCGGCCAGCGCGTCCAGATACCTGCCGTCGCTGAGCGCGAGTGTTTCGGTGTCGGGTGCAAGCGCCATCGTCTCGCCGTTCCCGTCGAGCATGACGGCGTAGGTCAGCAGCACCGTCGGATGGGCGGCGCGGAAGGACTCGATCGCCTCATAGCAGGTGCTGCCGGTCAGATCGAGCGTTACAAGCTGCTCGGTGTTCAGTGCCGCGAGCTCCTCAGCCGTCATCACGGCCTTCAGGTCGATCGGTGGGGTCGGGGTCGGCAGCAGCTGTTCAAGGAATGCGGGCATGGTACTCTCTCCGCCGGTACCGGGCTGACCGCCAGTTATGCGGACAGCGACGAGCATCACCAGCAGAACGATGAGCAGGGCCAGAAATATTCTCTTTGCCAAGGGGATGGCCTCCTGTTACTTTTTTTAGCATAACATATATAATAACACGCATGTGTCCCAAGGTCAAATGCTTTTCGCGGCGGGCTGCTCTCTCTGTGTAGCGTTACAATAGATGTGAGACTGAAATAACAATTGAAAAAGCGGTTGAGTTTGTTAGAATGAAGTTCCCACACAACACAACTAACAAAAGGAGCTCAACCGCCATGAGTAGTATAACACAGAACAAGCGGTATTTGCCACATGAAATTACAACAAAAGTGAATTCAGTGAAGTTATATCGGCAGACGAAAGACATCGGCTTTGTTTGCAGACGTTATCACATTTCCAAGGCATCTCTGATGCGGTGGAACAAGCAGTATGATGGCAGCAGGGAGTCGCTTGCCCCAAAGTCGCATCGGCCACATACGCAGCATCCGAACGCACACACCGAGCAGGAACTGACCTGGATCAGGAATCTGCATCGACGCAATCCAAATATCAGTGTTTGCGAGATGTACGGGAAATTACGTCAGGAAAAGGCGTATAGCCGCCATCCGGGCTCACTCTACCGTATATTTGTTCGTTTAGGATACCGCACAAAGGTGGAATCTACAAAAAAGAAGTCCAAACACAACGGTCACTATGACACGCCAACGGAGTTAGGGATCAAATGGCAGATGGACGTAAAATACGTTCCTACTGCTTGTTATGTCGGTACAGATGGAGATAAGTTCTACCAATACACTATGATCGACGAGGCGTCCAGAGAGCGGTTCATCTATGCCTACAAGGAGCAAAGCAGTTATTCGACCATAGATTTTACCAAACGCGCCATTATCTATTTCGGTTACGCTCCTGAGATGATTCAGACCGACAATGGGAGCGAATTCACTCATATTGCAAAAACAAACCGGATTCACCCATTCGATGTGCTTTGCAACCAGTTAAACATTCATCACAAGACAATCCGGCCCAAAACTCCATGGCATAACGGAAAGGTGGAACGGAGCCATCGTAACGACCAGGAACGCTTTTACAACCATCTTCGTTTCTATTCTTTTGAAGATCTCCAACTGCAGATGAAGCGCTATCTTCGCCGCTCTAACAGAATACCCATGTGTGTTCTCGGCTGGAAGTCGCCAGTTGAGAAACGGAGGGAAATTGAGTTTGCCCGCGTTAGCTGCTGACTCCGGTCGGGCTACGCCCTCCCTCCGTCAGCAGCTAACGCCCTCTTCTTTCAAACTCATTTTCTTGGTCTCACATCATTGACAAACGTACATTTTCGCGGCGGGCTGCTCTCTCTGTTTTTTCGTCTTTTCCGTTTCTTGAAAATTTTTCTTGCATTCTCGTTTGAAGTGTGCTAAACTAAACAAGCTCTTGGAGGGCTAGCTCAGCTGGTTAGAGCGTCCGCCTCACACGCGGAAGGTCAACGGTTCGAGTCCGCTGCTCTCCACCAAAAGAATACCCCCGCCACACGGCGGGGGTATTCTTTTGTATGGAGGCCGGACGAGAACCGTAGGTTCGATAAGCAAGGCTCCAAAAACGCAAGCCCCAGCGCAGCGTTTTTGGCAAGCCGAACTTATGCAAGCGAGCGCAGCGAGTCGCAGTCCGCTGCTCTCCACCAAAAGAATACCCCCGCCACACGGCGGGGGTATTCAAATTTTTGAAGAGAACGAATCAGAACTGTCGCAAAGCCCAGCGAAGCGGGTTTGCGACAGAAAAGGAAAAACAAGACCATCGGTCAATGAGGCGGAGCTTGCGAAGCCACATGACCTTATGGTCTTGTTTTGACGTGCGCAGCGTTTTTGGCAAGCCGAGCTTATGCAAGCGAGCGCAGCGAGTCGCAGTCCGCAACACTTTTGTTTTGCAGGCTTCCGGGATTTATATGCCTGCACGCCAAAGCTTGTCAAAATCGCTTTATAATTCGTTTACAAACCGCGAGGAATAGTGTATAATCGATACATTCGAGTTGAACTCTGTCTTGGAGGTGATCCGATGGAAGGGACAAACGTCCTGTTTTCGATCGGCCCATTGCAGGTGACAAGCACGGTGACGACCATGTGGGGCGTGATTATCGTGCTGGGGCTGCTTTCCTATTTTGCCACCAGAAATCTGAAAACGATCCCCGGGCCGCTGCAGAATGTGGCCGAGCTTGCGGTCGAGAGTCTGCAGAAGTATTTCACCGGCAATCTCGGCAAAACAATTGCCAGACGCTATCTGCCGATCTTTGCAACCTTTTTCGTGTTCATCATCGTGTCGAACTACACGGGCATCCTGCCGGGCTTCGGCCATGTCTCCGGCCTGGCCACGCCGACGGCCTGCCTGTCGGTCACGGCGGCGCTCGGCATCATCGCCTTTTTCACAACACATGCTGTCGGCATCCGCGAGCGCGGCTTCGGCTCCTACATGAAGACCTTTATCATGCCGATCGCCGTCATGCTGCCGCTGAACCTTTTAGAGCAGGTGATCCGGCCCGTGTCGCTGGCGCTGCGTCTCTACGGCAATATGTACGGCGAAGAGATGGTGACCGAGCAGCTCTACGAGATCCTGCCGATCGGCGCGCCGCTGATCATGAACGCGCTGAGCCTAATCTTCTGCTTTATCCAGGCCATGGTATTCACTATGCTGCTTTCGATCTATGTGTCGGAAGCGGTTGGAGAAGAATAATACATTTTAACACATTCAGGAGGAAAAGAAAAATGGAAACCAGTGCTGTTTATGCCCTTGCCGCCGCCATCGTCCTGTCGCTGACCGCATCCACCACCGCTGTCATGCAGGGCATCACTGCCTCAAGGGCTGTTGACGCCATCGCCCGCCAGCCCGAGGCCGCCGGCGACATCCGTACATCTCTGATTCTGTCGCTGTCGCTGATGGAGGCTCTGACGATTTACGGCCTGCTGATCGCCTTCATGCTGGTCGGCAAGATCTGAGTGAACAGGGGAGAGAAGCATGCTTACGGTCAATCCATCCGAAGTGATATGGACGATCCTATGCTTTCTGGCCCTGTATTTCGTGCTCAAGCGCTTTCTGTTCGACCCGCTGGTGGCGTTTATGGATGCGCGCGACGCTGCCGTTCAATCCGGGCTTGACGAAGAGAGCGCCGCCCGTGCGCTTGTCGACGAGGAGCAGCGCGGCGTGGAGGCCGCCCGGGAGGAGAGTCTGCGGAAGGCAAGAGCGCTCCTTAACGATCAGAAAACGGCGGACGAACAGCACCGCACCGACGCGATCGCTGCGGCGCACCGCCGTGCCGCCGAGCTGGAGCAGGAATCCAAGGAACAGGCCGAGGCGCTCTCGCAGCAGAGCAGGGAAGCGCTTGCCGCCCAGAGCGCGGCGCTGACCCGCGTGCTCGCAGACCGTCTGATGGAGGCGGGAAATCTGGCTATTGAAAAGAAATGAGGTGAAGTCCGAACATGCACGGATGGTCACTTATCGCAGGCATTATCAATTTCCTCATCCTCGCTGGCGTACTTTACCTGTTCGGTAAGAAGCTTGTCGGCAAAATGCTCAGCGGCCGCACCGAGCGCATTGTCAATGACCTCCGTCGCGCGGACGAGGCCCGACACAATGCCGAAACGCTGCGCGGCTCCCTGGGCCATGCGGACGAGCAGATCCGGCAGCAGGACGCGCAGATCCTCAGCGAGGCGGAGGACACCGCCCGCGCCGAGAGTGCCAGGCGCGGTGAGGACGAGAATAGCGCGGCCGAAGAAATCCTTGGCAAGGCCCGCCGAAACGGGGAGCAGCTGCTGCACGGGATACGCCGCGGCATGACCGATGAAGCCGCCGAGAGCCTGACCGCCGCGGCGAGCGATTATCTGCGCTCGGAGGATTGTGCGCAGCAGCGCCGGGAATTGAACGCGCGTTTTGCCGCGCGCTTTTCCGAGTCTGTTGCGCCAACGGTGGCCGACAGGGCCATGGTGCTCGAGAACGGCGCGATCAGTGTGAAGATCACGGCCGAGACCGAGCCCGATCCGCGTTTTGTCGAGCAGGTCAAAGCCCTTGTCGCCGAACGCTTCGGCGTACGCGATATCGAGCTAGTCACTGCCGTCGATCCCGGATTGATCGGCGGAATGCGCGTGCAGGTGGGGGATACCGTCTATGACGGCAGCATTGCCCACATGCTCGCAAACCTTGAAAAACGTCTCAAACATAACGACCCGATCGAGGGAGACATGGTCGAAGGCTTGAAGGCCGCTGCCGCGGCGGCGGACGTCAACGCCGGCATCTACCAGACCGGCGTCGTCACCAGCCTGTCCGACGGTATTTGCCGCGTCTCCGGTATCTCCGACGTCATGGCCGGCGAGCTGATCGAGTTTCGCGGCGATTTGCGCGGCATGGTCATGGACCTTGAAAAAGACAGCGTCGGCGTTGTGCTGCTGGGCAATTACGACAAGGTCCAGGAGGGCGACAGTGTCCGCCGCACGGGCCGCATTGTCGAGGTCCCGGTGGGCGAGGCCATGATCGGCCGCGTCGTCGACGCGCTCGGCCGTCCGCTGGACGGCAAGGGCATTATCGGCACCGATCAGAGTCGCCCGATCGAATGCCCGGCCCCCGGTGTGATCGACAGAAAGAGCGTGTCCGTGCCGATGCAGACCGGCATCAAGGCTATCGATGCACTGATCCCGATCGGCCGCGGCCAGCGCGAGCTGATCATCGGCGACCGCCAGACCGGCAAGACCGCGATCGCGGTGGATACGATCCTCAACCAGAAGGGCAAGGACATGATCTGCATCTACGTCGCCATCGGCCAGAAGGAATCGACCGTGGCCGCGGTGGTGGAGAAGCTGCGCGCCCACGGCGCCATGGATTATTCGATGGTCGTGGCCGCCTCGGCTTCCGAGCCGGCGCCGATGCTGTATATCGCGCCCTACGCCGGTGCGGCCATGGGCGAATACTTTATGTATCAGGGCAAGGACGTGCTCGTGATCTATGACGATCTCAGCAAGCAGGCCGTTGCCTACCGTGAAATCTCACTGCTGCTGCACCGTCCGCCCGGACGCGAGGCCTATCCCGGCGACGTCTTCTATCTGCACTCCCGTCTTTTGGAGCGCGCGGCCCGTCTCAGTGATGAGAAGGGCGGCGGCAGCATGACGGCCCTGCCGATCATCGAAACGCAGGCAGGCGATATCTCCGCCTATATCCCGACGAACGTCATCTCGATCACCGACGGTCAGATCTTCCTCGAGACCGATCTCTTCAACGCCGGTGTTCGTCCGGCTGTCAACGTGGGACTGTCTGTGTCCCGTGTCGGCGGCGCGGCCCAGCTCGGCGCGATGAAGCAGGTGGCGGGCCGCCTGCGCATGGATCTGGCTCAGTACCGCGAGCTCTCGGCCTTCTCCCAGTTCGGCTCGGATCTCGATAAGGCCACCAAGGCCACGCTGCACCGCGGCGACCGCATGACGGAGCTGCTAAAGCAGGGCCAGTACCGGCCTATGGAGGCTGCCGACCAGGTGGTGTCGATCTTCGCTGTCAGCGAGGGCTATGCCGACGATCTGGAGCTCAACGAGATCGCCGATTTTGAATCGGAGCTGATCGCGTGGGTTCGCCGTCACATGCCGGCGCTCGCCGACGAGATCATGACCGGCAGGAAGCTGAAAAACGAGACGCTTGATGCGCTTCGTGCCTGCATCACCGCTTATAAAGCGACAAAGCCAAAGAAAGAAAAAGAAGAAGATCCCTTCGCGTAACGCACGGAACTCTCGGAAAGGAGGTTGTTCTATGGCCAACAGTATGCGCGCGATCCGCACGCGGATCCGCAGCATCGAGACTACACGGCAGATCACACTGTCGATGCGCATGGTGTCCGCCTCCAAGCTGCGGCGCTCGCAGCTGGCCTGGAACAGTCTGAAAGAGTACGACAAGGTCAGCCGCGATATCCTTTCCGGTGTCTGTACCTCGGCCAAAGCCGATAAGATCCCGCTGCTCAAAGCGCGCGAGGTTCGGCGCGTCTGCTATGTGCTGTTTCTCGGCAGCCGCGGTCTCTGCGGCGGCTATAACCAGCAGCTGCTGCGCTTTGCCAGGGCCATGCTCGATGCCGACAGCCGCGAAAAGGAGCTCGTCGTCGTGGGCCGCTGGGGCCGGGAGCAGGTGGCGCAGCTCCACCAGGAGGTTCTCCGGCGCTTTGATACCTTCGCCGATACGCCCAATCCGGAAGAGGGGCGGGAGCTGGCCGATTTCCTGCTGCAGCGTTATCTCGATGGCGCATGCGACGAGATCGTCCTTGTGTATCAGCAGTTCATCTCGGTACTGACGCAGGAGCCGACCAGCCTCAAGCTGCTGCCGATGAAGCCGAAGGAGAGCGAGGCACCACTCCGCGACCTGATTTTCGAGCCTGACGCCGAGACCCTGCTGCAAAAGCTCAGCGATCTTGTGCTGCACAACGCCGTTTACGCCGCCATGCTCGAGGCACAGACCGGCGAGCATGCCGCGCGTATGACGGCGATGACGGCCGCCACCGACAATACCGAGGAGCTGATCGCGAAGCTGTCGCTTGAGCTCAACCACGCGCGCCAGTCTGCCATCACAACAGAGATCAGCGAGATCGTCGGCGGCGCCAACGCCTTGGAGAAAAAATAATCGAAACGGGAGTCTACCATGGAAAAAGGGTTCGTCCGTCGGGTCATCGGCCCGGTCGTTGACATTTACTTCCCCAACGGGGATCTTCCTGAACTGTATAACGCGGTCTATCTGAATTTGCCCGGGCGACGCGTGGTGCTGGAGGTCGTACAGCAGATCGGTGCGGGCATGGTCCGCGCGATCGCGCTCTCGTCCACCGACGGCGTCTCCCGCGGGATGGAGGCCATCGACACCGGCGATACGATCCGCATGCCCGTGGGTGAGGAGACCCTGGGGCGCATGTTCAACGTCGTCGGTGAGACCATCGACGGCGGCGCTGCCGTCGAGACGGCGCACACGCTCCCGATCCACCGCGATCCGCCGCCTTTCACCGATATCCTTCCGGCGACCGAGCTGCTGGAGACCGGCATCAAGGTCGTCGACCTGCTGGCTCCCTATGCGCGCGGCGGCAAAATCGGTCTGTTTGGCGGCGCCGGTGTCGGCAAGACCGTCCTGATCGAGGAACTGATCCGCAATATCGCCTACGAGCACGGCGGCTATTCGGTGTTCGCCGGCGTCGGCGAGCGCAGCCGCGAGGGCAATGATCTCTGGCACGAGATGACCGAAAGCGGCGTCATCAACAAGACTGCCCTGGTCTTCGGCCAGATGAACGAGCCGCCCGGAGCCCGTCTCCGCGTGCCGCTCTCGGCCCTGACGATCGCCGAAAACTTCCGCGATGAGAGCGGACAGGATGTACTGCTGTTCATCGACAATATTTTTCGCTTTACCCAGGCCGGCTCCGAGGTCTCGGCGCTGCTGGGCCGCATGCCCTCGGCCGTCGGCTACCAGCCCACGCTGGCCACCGAGATGGGCGCACTGCAGGAACGCATCACCTCGACGCGGCGCGGCTCGGTCACCTCGGTGCAGGCCATCTATGTACCGGCTGACGACCTGACTGACCCGGCTCCGGCCACGGCCTTTGCCCACCTTGACGCGACGACCGTGCTTTCGCGTGCGATCTCCGAATTGGGCATTTATCCCGCGGTCGACCCGCTCGACTCCACATCGCGCATCCTCGATCCGCAGATCATCGGCAAGAGGCACTATGATACGGCCCGCGCCGTTCAGTCAGTGCTGGAAAGATACCGCCAACTGCAGGATATCATCGCCGTGCTGGGCATGGACGAGCTCAGCCCGGACGACCGCGCCACGGTCAACCGCGCCCGGCGCATTCAGCGCTTCCTGTCTCAGCCCTTCCATGTGGCCGAGAACTTTACCGGCATCCCCGGCAAGTACGTCAAGCTCGAGGACACCATCAAGTGCTTCGAGGCGATTCTCGGCGGCGATGTCGACTATATGCCCGAGCAGGCCTTTCTGATGTGCGGGACGATCGACGAGGTCATTGCGAAGAAAGGGGACTATTGATGGCGGACGCGATCCATCTGTGCGCCGTCACCCAGGACGGCAGAAGCTGGGAACGACAGGTTAGTTATGTAAACCTGCCGACGGAGTTTGGCTCATTCGGAATCCTGAAGAACCACGCGCCGATGCTCTGTGCTCTGGCGAAGGGGACTGTCAAATACCGCTATGACGGTGACGCTGTCGGGTATCTTCGCATCAGCGACGGGATCTCCAACATCGCCGACAACGAGATCACGCTGCTGCTGTCGGACCTGGAGGACGTGAAGACATAAAATCGAGCTGTGAAAATGGAGGTATTCTCCTTTTTCACAGCCTTTTTTATCGCGCCTTCGGATAGGCTTAGTGGACTCGAACCCCGATCGGTTTTCCCGGGCGGCGTTCCGCCGATACTGCGTCAAATGGCTTGAAAATACGAAAGTATTCCCTGCGCCATTTTCCTTGTCTCGCCGAAACGGCGCTCCGGGAAAACTGCTTTGCACCTCACAGCGAGCAATTTTCGAGCGATTTTCACTTCGCGAAGCGCAGATGGGCTGACGCCCATCAAGAGACAAGGAGTGAAAAGCGCCGGAAAGGGCCGCTGTGAGGCGTTCGGTGTTCGAGTCCACTAAGCCTACGCGGCAGATGAATGCCAATTATCTGCGCTCCGCCGTATCACGGCGGTGTTCATATTTTTTCTTTGTCGCAAGCCCGCCGCGCAGGTGCCGTTCGGCTTTGTTTTCGTCCAGCAGCTGCCGGACCTGGGCGGACAGCGAACGATCCAGCGCCGGCAGGCGAAAGGTCAGGTCCTTGTGTACGGTGGATTTGCTGACGCCGAAGTGCTCGGCGGCGGCGCGCACCGTGGCGCGCCGCTCGAGAACAAAGGCGGCTTCGTCGCGCGTACGCGCTTCAATGGTGTCTGCTTCCATATCACCACTCCCCGGGCCCTGTGCAAACAGTGCCAGTTCTGCTCTATGTATATGAAAAGAGAGGAGAGAGTTATACGGCCAGAGCGCTCCGGCGATCGGTGCTGTGTTTTGATTCGTTTGGCACTGGACATTTTTCTGTCAAACTGGTACTATCATATATATCAAACAAGAAGGAGAGATGAACATGATCTACGATTATTCCGTCACGACCGGCAAGGGCGAACAGCTCAAGCTTTCTGACTACAAGGGCAAGGTCATTCTTGTGGTCAATACGGCCACGGGCTGCGGCTTTACGCCCCAGTATGCTCCGATCGAGCAGCTCTACAAGGACTATCATGAGCAGGGCCTGGAGATCCTGGACATCCCCTGCAACCAGTTCGGCGGACAGGCGCCCGGCACGGACGAGGAGATCCGCGAGTTCTGCACGATGCACTTCAACACCACCTTCCCCCAGATGAAAAAGGCCGACGTGAACGGCGAAAATGAGTTGCCGCTCTACACCTATCTCAAGTCCCAGAAGGGCTTTGAGGGTTTTGGCGAGCACCCGTTCAAGGAGCCGCTGGAAAAAATGTTTGCCGCGGCCGATCCCGACTGGAACAAGAAGCCGGACATCAAGTGGAACTTCACCAAGTTCGTCATTGACCGGGAGGGCAAGGTGGTTGCCCGTTTCGAGCCCACCGCCGACATGGCCGAGGTCGAGACGTGCATCAAGGCACTGCTGTAATAGAGGAGACCCACCATGCTGTTGGATACACCCATTTCGATCGGAAAGCTGAACGCGGCAAACCGCCTGGTCATGCCGCCCATGCAGACGAACAAGACCGATCGCGGCCATGTGACGGATGAGCTTGTCCAGTACTATCGCGAGCGCGCGCTCGGCAGCCGTCCCGGCATCATCATCACCGAGCACAGCTGCATCTCAGAGAGCGGCCGCGCCGCCGAGGGGCAGCTCTCGATCGACGAGGACAGCATGATCGACGAGCATCGACGCCTCACCGACGCCATCCACGAGGGCGGCAGCCTGGCCTTCGTCCAGCTCAACCACGCCGGCAGCAACGGCATCGGAGACTCTGTTTCCGCGAGCGAGCTGAACATCCCCGCCAAAAAGCTGACGCGGCGGCCGCGTGCGCTGACAGTCGCGGAGATTCGGGACATTCAGAAGCTCTTTGCCGAGGCGGCGCTGCGCGCCGTGAAAGCCGGCTACGACGGTGTCGAGCTCCACTGTGCGCATGGCTATTTGCTCAACCAGTTCTATTCTCCGATGACCAACAAGCGCGCGGATGACTACGGCGGATCGCTTGAAAACCGGCTGCGCTTTACGCTTGAAACGCTGGCCCTTGTCCGCAAGACTGTCGGCACGGAAACGCCGATCGCCGTGCGGCTCGGCGGGGCGGACTATCTGCCCGGCGGCTCTAGCGAGGAAGACGCGGTCGAGGCCTGCCGGCTGCTGGAGGCGTCCGGCGCCGACCTGCTCGATCTGTCGGGCGGCATGTGCTTTTACATGCGTCTTGGACATCTCGAGCCCGGGTATTTCTCTTCAATGTCCGAAAAGGTCAAGGCGGCGGTCTCCGTTCCCGTGCTGCTGACCGGCGGCGTGAAGAAGGTCTCTGAGGCCGAAGCCCTGCTCGCAGCCGGAAAAGCCGATCTGATCGGCGTCGGCCGGGCGCTGCTGAAGGATGCAAACTGGCGGACATAAAGCGCGTATAGGAAAGGCAAGGGTGATTCAGCTTCACCCTTGCCTTTCCTATGTCTTGCGGATGCCGGACTTGACCGCATCCGCGATTGGGTGTATAGTCTCTCTATCTGCAGATAAAACAAGGAGGCTCCATTATGACAGAACAGCTCAGCCGCGATATCGACAGCTATATCGCGGAAAACGAGAAAGCGATTTTTCACGATATCGCGCGTGTCGTCGCCATCAACAGTGTCGAGGGACAGCCGCAGCCGGGTATGCCCTTTGGCGAAGGCCCGGCCAGGGCCTTGAACGAAGGGCTGACGATCGCCCGCGAACTCGGGCTTGACACCGTCAACTGTGAAAACTATATCGGCTATGCCCAGCTTGGCGAAGGGGACGGGAAATACCTCGCCACAATCACGCACCTGGACGTGGTCCCGGTCGGCGACGGCTGGACGCAGGACCCCTTCACGATGTGGGAAAAGGACGGCTATATCATCGGCCGCGGCGTCATGGACGACAAGGGGCCGAGCATCCTCTGCCTCTATGCGCTGAAATATCTCAAAGAGCGCGGCATTGCGCTGCGCTATCCGATCCGCGCACTGCTGGGCGCCAACGAAGAGACCGGCATGCTGGACGTGGACTACTTCCTGAAGAACTACCCGGCCCCTGCCTTCTGCTTCAGCCCCGACGCCAATTTCCCGCTGTGCAACGGCGAGAAGGGCATTTACCACGGGCGCATGATCGCCAAAGTGCCGATGCAGAATATCGTGGACATCAAGGGCGGTCTCGTCGCAAATGCTGTTGCCGACCATGCCGAAGCCTGGATCCGCGCCGCGCACGTCGAGAGCGAGGGACGCGTGACCGCCGAGCAGCAGGAGAGCGGGCTTTGGCACCTGACGGCCACCGGTATCGGCGGCCATGCTTCGATGCCCGAGGGGACGCTGAGCGCGATCGGCGTGCTGGTGAACTTTATCCTTGACCGTGAGCTTGCCGGAAAAGAGGAAGCGAAGTTCCTCAAGGTCGTCTCCCTGCTGAACGCGGCCTACGACGGCAGCACGCTCGGCGTGCAGGCCGACGACGGGCTCTTCCAGCCACTGACGATCATCGGCGGCGTCATCGGCGTGGAGGACGGTAAAATCGTGCAGACCCTCGACAGCCGCTATCCCACCACTATGAGCGGCGAGAAGATCGCCACCATTATCCGCGAGCGCTTCGGCGACGTGCTCGAGGTCACGGTCGACCGGGACGCCGCGCCCTTCTATATGAGCCTTGACAAGCCGGAGGTGCAGGCCTGTGTCGACGCCTACAACGAGGTCACGCACGAGGACGCCAGGCCCTACACGATCGGCGGCGGCACCTATGCCCGCGACTTCCCGAACGCCGTCTCCTTCGGCCCGGAGCACCCCGAGCGCCCCATGCCCGCCTTCTGCGGCCCGATCCATGGGGTCGACGAGGCGGCCAGCAAGCAGGCCTTCCTCGAGGCGCTGAAAATCTATATCCTCGCACTGCTGAAGCTCGAGACGCTTGACTTTTGAATGCAACAATGGCCGACCCATACGGGTCGGCCATTGTTGCATAATTGTGAAATATTCAGATATTGACCTGCTCGATCAGCTCTTTGAGCGCGTCGCCCGAATCGCGCAGCTTGGCGAGTTCCTCGCCGTTGAGACGCAGGGGGACGACGGCCTCGACGCCGCTGACGCCGATGATCGCCGGAATGCTCAGATGCACGCCCTCAATGCCGTACTCGCCGTGCATCGGCACCGAGACCGGCAGCACCGCGTGTTCGTCGTGCACGAGTGCCGAGGCGATGCGTGTGACGGCCATCGCAATGCCGTAGTAGGTCGCGCCCTTGCGCTCTATGATGCGATAGGCACTGTCGCGCACGTTTTCGTAGAGCTGCTGCATCGCGGCCGCATGGCCCCTGGCGTGGCCGCGCAGAGAGGCAAATTCGGTGATTTCCACACCGGCGATGTTCGTGATGCTCCACAGCGGGACCTCGCTGTCGCCGTGCTCACCGACGATCATCGTGTGTACGTTGCGCGCATCGACGGAGAGATATCTTGCGATCTCGTCCTTCAGCCGCGCGGTGTCCAGCACAGTACCGCTGCCAAAGACGCGGCTTTCGCCATAGCCGGAATACTGCTGGGCGAGGTGGGTGAGAATGTCGACAGGGTTCGCGACGATCAACAGGATGCCCTCGAAGCTCGTGGCCTTGATTTGCTCGATGATGCCCTTCATGATGACGGCGTTGCGGGAGACGAGATCGAGACGGGTCTCGCCGGTTTTTTGTGCGGCGCCCGAGGTGATGACGATCAGCGAGGCGTCGGCGGCGTCCTCATAGTCGCCGGCGTAGATCTTCATCGAGCCGACGTAGGGCAGGCCGTCCGAGAGATCCATCGCCTCGCCCTCGGCCTTGTCGCGGCTGCGGTTGATAAGCACCATCTCGCTGTACAGCTTTTTCTGCATCAGCGCGAAGGCACAGGAAGCGCCGACATTGCCCATGCCGACAATGGCAACTTTTCTGGGATTGATCATGGAGATCCTCCTTGTATATGACAATTGAGAATTATTTATAATTTATTCCCCAGGCGGCGAAACGCCGCCACAGAGAAGTTAAAACTTCTCTGTACACACGCCGTAAGGCGTGTATTGGGAATAAATTGCATGGTAGTCTCCGATCCTTTGCATGAAGACATGCAAAGGATTGGGAAAAACAATGTTTTTCCCAAATCGCTTTCAGCGATTGGAGACGAAAATATGACTAACTGAATTATAACAAGATTATACCCCAAACGCAATGATTTTTATCGGCGGGCATTTACAGTCTGCCGATTTTTGATATAATACGCATAGAAAAAGATAGGGGAGGAAATCACGATGGACTATCAGGAAGCGGTCTGCTGCTTTGACGCGAGCGCCTATATCGGCGTTCCGGATGCCGAGCCGACAGCGGAGGGGCTGAACGTCCCGCGGCTGATCGCACAGCTGGACAGCCTGTACAATACCGGGCGCGAGGACGAGGCGGGGGAGTTCCTGCTCCGGCATCGGCAGCGCGCCCGGGAGCTTGGCGATTGGCGCGGAGAGCTCAGCATGCTCAGCGAGCTGATGGGCCACTGCCGCCGCAGCGGCGACCGGCAGCTCGGATTGCGCGCGGTGAATGAGGGCCTCGCCATCATACGCCAGCACCACCTCGGCAGCACGGTCTCCGGGGCCACGGTACTGCTCAATGCTGCTACGACGATGAAGTGCTTCGGCCACGCGGCCGAGTCTGTCCCGTATTTTGAGCATGTGGCCAGAGTCTATGCCGACAACCTCGACCCGCGGGATTACCGCTTTGCGGGACTCTATAACAATATGGCTCTGACCTGTGTTTCACTGAAAAGATACGATGAGGCATTTGTGTATTATGACAAAGCGATCAATGCCATGAGTCAGGTGCATGCAGGCGAACTGGAGATAGCGATCACATATCTTAACATGGCAAATGCATATGAACTTCGGGATGGCTTAGAGGCAAGCGAGGGAAAGATAAACGAACTTCTTGATAAAGCGTCCGAGCTTCTGTCAGATGACCACGGTGCACAGGAAGGATACTACGCATTTGTCCTTGAAAAGTGTGCGCCCACATTTTCATACTACGGATATTTTGCAGATGCGGAAGATATGGATAGAAAGGCAAAGATGATATATGAAAGGTCTTGAGATTTCAAAGGCATATTTTGAAGAATACGGCAGGCCAATGCTTATGGAGCAGTTTCCGGAGTTGATGCCTTATCTTGCGGCAGGTCTTTGCGGAAGCGGTTCGGAGTGCCTCGGATATGATGATGATGTTTCGACGGATCATGACTATGAGCCGGGCTTCATTATTTTTCTTCCTGGTGAGGATGTGGTGGACAGACAGACCGCCTTCAAACTGGAGAGAGCCTATGCGAAGCTTCCGAAGGAATTCATGGGACTTAAAAGAAGTCTCATGCAGCCTGTGGGCGGTGCAAGGCGCGGCGTTATCCGCACTGAGGAATTCTTTTCCGAAAAATGCGGAAGAGGCGACGGAGTACTTTCGTATGATGAGTGGACAAGGACTCCCGAGTATGCATTGCTTGAACCCGTAAACGGCGAAATATTTTTTGATAACTACGGCGAGGTTACAAAAATCAGGGAGAAGCTTTTCAATATGCCTGAGGACATAAGGAGAAAAAAGCTTGCCGG